>NZ_VPDZ01000009.1:0-180443 GCF_013417465.1 Acinetobacter sp. YH12251
TGTTCAAATGGCGATTCAGCGTTTAATTGGTTTTGGGAAAAAAGAAGAGTTTAAGGAAATTTTGGCAATTTTAAGAAAGCAGAATCCTGATAGGATAAGGGTTCTGTGAAATTTGTCGTGTACAGAGGAAATATTTAGTTAAAATTCGGACTTAGCCGATTCAGATGGCAAAAAATCTCAATATTCATACCTTAAAGGTAAAAACCCATACCCTGTAGGTATGAAATAAAAACGATAAAATCCGACATATTACCGATAGAGACATTCGATATGTAGTGATCTACATAAAGCACTGTGTTTAATGCAAATAATACTTATTTCTCAGTTGCTCTATTTCATTCGAGTGGGACAACAGCGATCCAACGTTTCACTTTTTATTTTCAAGTGGATGATTTCTTAGATATAAGTTTCGAGTAAACAGCAATAAAATTCATAATGGGAAAATAGCGCCCTCATTCATCGTTATGGATTATGAACATTTATAATGAATGACGCGTATGCTTAATACACGTACATTGATGACTGACGCGTATGCTTAATACACGTACATTGATGACTGACGTATAAACAAAAACAGCTAAACGTCTTCACCCTCATTCAGTTCACCCCATGGCTGAAGCTCTTAAACTACGCATTGTAATCATTGCAACAACCACAAATAGAAGCATAATCAGGGCCATATTGATCAGCGCTGACCATACTAAAAAGTTCAAAAACACTCCAGCCATTAGACCACAGGCAAATTGCATACTTCCCATGATTGCACTGGCTGTGCCAGCTCGTGAGCCTTGTTCAGACATCGCCAATGCCATGGCATTTGGCCCAGTGAAGCCGATTGAAGCAACACATAAGAACATGCCAAACATTACAACAACGATAGATGAAAGATAAAATAGCCCCGCCACCAATAAGATCAGCACACCACATAATTGAAGTGCATTACCCAAGTGCAATCGATGGCGAACATCCAGTCGATTTGCAAGTTTCTTATTGAGGGTCGAAAACACCATAATCCCTAAAGCATTCGCACCAAATACGTAAGCAAATTGCTGTTGGCTCAGACCATAACCATCCATCAAAATGGCAGATGAGCCACTGATATAACAAAATAAAATTGCGCCAGAAAAACAGCCTGTGAGCATCGGTTTACGGAAGCTTTCGTCCTGTAAAATCGCACTATATAAGCCTAAGACTTGTTTCAAACTTAATTTTAAGCGCCGCTCAACAGGTAGGGTTTCTTGAAAGAAAAAATGTACGCAGAAAAGACAAAAAATACCGACAAGCACCAATACCGCAAATATGTATTGCCATTCAAACACCTGCAAAACCCATGCGCCTAAAGTAGGTGCAATGATTGGTGCAATTGTTGTCACGATCATCATGCTGGCAAAAGCTTGAGCAGAAGCTTGCATACTTAAGCGATCACGAATTGCAGCACGGGCAATCACTACACCGACACAGCCACCCAACGCTTGCAAAACACGAGCAGCGATCAAACTCCATTCACTATTGGCAAAGACACACAGAAAACCGGCACAAATATATAAAACCAAACCGAAATATAGCGGTGTTTTACGCCCAATACGGTCGCTGACTGGCCCATAAATTAACTGCCCAATCGCCAAACCCAAGAAATACGCTGGAAGACTATTGGCCACTTGTTGTGTCGTGACACCAAAATCGTCAGCCATTTGAGGTAAAGCCGGCAAATACATATCGATTGAAAGTGGCCCCAAAGCAGTCAGCAACGCCAACAAGACGATCCAGCATTGAGAAAATTCCTTTTGTGATTCGACGCTTTTCATAAGAATAATTCATTTATTGCAAGCAAGTTTTGCAGACAAGTTTACACTGCACATAGTATTATTTCTTGGCTTCAATGTGAAAATTCACACGATACACATTGCTTACTGCCCCATCGCTTTAGCAAAGGAAAAATTTTGAACGCCTGGCTCGCACGACTGAAACAAGCAACCTATAACACGACCTTTATGTATAACTTGCGCATGGTCATTGCCTTCGCAGGAACAGCCTTTGTCCCATATTTTTTAGATCAGCAATTGATGACCATTCCCCTCACCTTGGGTGTGGTTGCCGCTGGCCTAAGTGATATCGATGACCGCTTTTCAGTCCGCGTGCTCAATCAAATTTATACTTATATTGGGTTCTTTGTTACTGCGGTATCCATTTATCTGTTGTTCCCGCATCCGATCTTATTTGCATTGGGCCTGATTGTGTCTTGTATCGGTTGGATTCTTTTGGGTTCATTGGGGCGTCGCTACGCCACCATTTCTTATGGCTGTTTGGTGATCTCCGTGTATTCCATGCTTGGGGTTGAACTTTTTGAAAATTGGTATACACAAGCAGGTTTATTGGTCATCGGTGCGATGTGGTACGGACTGCTTTCGACTTTGAGCTTTCTGCTGTTTCCTGTGCGTCAAGTTCAGGACAAATTGGCCCAAAGCTATTCGTCTCTAGGTGACTTCTTATTTGCAAAATCTAACTTGTTTGATGTCGATATGACACCGGAAAGTTACCAGCAAAGTTTGATTGAGCTGTCGCTCGAAAATGGCAAATTAATTGGCATTTTCAACGATATGAAAACGGCCTTATTAACGCGTTTAAAAGGCGACCGTGGACAAAAAGATACACGTCGTAGCCTACAATATTATTTTGTCGCGCAAGACATCCATGAACGTGCCGATTCCGCGCATATTGATTATCAAAAATTGACCCGTATTTTTGAACATAGTGATATTTTATTTCGCTTTCAACGTGTGCTTTCGATTCAAGGTAAAGCCTGTAAAGATTTAAGTATCAGCATCTTACAGCGAAAACCTTATCATCATAATCAACGTTTTAAACATGCGTTCCACAATCTAAAATTGTCACTCGAAAAGCTGCGTGAAGAACAAAAATACGACGAAGTTTGGATCAATTCTTTATTTGCTTTATACCAAAATCTAAAAGGCATTGATGCACAATTACGTAACGTCGAAACTGAGCGTTATATTGACCGACAAGCCCTGATTGAAAATCGTTTAAAAGATGATGATTTAAAAGGTTGGGATGACATCGTCATTCGATTTAAACAACATTTGAGTCCTGAATCGGTGCTGTTCCGTCATGCTGTGCGTTTATCGACCGTGTTATTTATTGGTTATATCTTTGTCCAAGTGACCAATATCAGTTATGGCTATTGGATTTTATTGACCGCCCTGTTTGTCAGCCAGCCGAACTTTAACGCCACCAAGCGCCGTCTCTATTTACGTATCATTGGCACCTTGGTCGGGATTATTTTAGGTTATGCAATTTTATATTTTGTCCCTTCTGTCGAAGGTCAGTTATTACTGCTCATTTTAAGTGGCGTACTGTTTTTTGAATTACGCAGTAAGCAATATGCACAAGCTACTGCATTTATTACCATTTTGGCGCTGATCAACTTTAACTTAGATGGCATGGGTTTT
This sequence comes from Acinetobacter sp. YH12251, assembly GCF_013417465.1. Classification (NCBI taxonomy): domain Bacteria; kingdom Pseudomonadati; phylum Pseudomonadota; class Gammaproteobacteria; order Moraxellales; family Moraxellaceae; genus Acinetobacter; species Acinetobacter sp. YH12251. Next base: position 3,468 of record NZ_VPDZ01000009.1, read on the forward strand.
GCCGCAGCTATGCCGCGTATGATTGATACACTGATTGGTTGTGCCTTGGCATGGTTTGGTGTGAGTTTCATTTTCCCAGATTGGAAATTCCGTCGCCTGCCTCGAACCATCAGCCGTTCGATTCAAGCGCAGTGTGATTATTTGGCCGAAGTGGTTGAACAATACAAATCTGGTCGTAATAACGGGTTGAATTATCGTGTGGTCCGTCGTGCAGCCCATAATACCGATGCAGAAGTGGCTTCACTGATTTCCACTTTAGCCACCGAACCCGATACCGATCCGACTCAAAAAGCTTTAGCCTTTGAGTTTTTGTGCCTCAATCATACCTTTATTAGTTATATCGCAGCCTTGGGTGCACACCGTGAAAAAATTCAAGATCAACAAGTCTTAACCTTATTGGATAAAGCCACGGATGACATTCAAGGTGCATTGCTGCGTGACGAAGTTCCAGACTTATCTGCGCAAAATATGTTGCAAGAAATCCGTCAGCGTTTGTCACAAAACAGTGAGGAAGATCAAAAATCCTTGATTGTGCTACAACAGCTTTCTTTGATGTTTAACGTGTTGAACCAATTTAGCCAATTGAAACAAAATCTCAGTCATGAGCATGATCAAGCATCGACGGAACTGGCTTCACTATAATTTGGATGATTTTGGAACAATATACTCACTGAATTGGTATAAATAATGCTAAACTTTTTACAGTTTTAAATCTGTTACTTTCACTATGACCGCAAAAAATTTATATGCCTACACGCTAGAGCCAGTGGCTTATGAAATTTCTGAAGAAGAACAACGTTATGCTCAACTTGTTCTGTCTCGCAGTAACTTCAAAATTGGCAAAAAAGCATGGCTAATTATGGGTGCAATTCTTGCACTGGCACTCTTGGGCCTCATCTTTATTAAGAACTATTCAACAGTATTTTGCTGGGTAGCTATTGTCTGTGTTGTGATTTACTTCCTTGTGCGTAAATTCGGTATCGAATGGTATGCGAAACGCAAACTGAATGAAGTCCCTGTACAAGAAATCAAAGGCATTCGTATGGGTGTTCAGCCGCATGGGATCTCTATGCAGCAACGTATGGGCGCAAACATGGGGACGATGACTGTCGGTTGGAAAGACATTCATGAATGGTATGACACCAAAGACTTCATCCTTTTAAACTTTAAAGTGAAGGGTCAAGACGGTGCATACATCTTGCCTAAACGTATGGATAGCAAGAAGTTTCCATTTTCGACCATTCGTAAGCACTTAAATGAAACTGTAGGCCCAGCTAAAGCTATTTAAGCCAAACCGACATTTGTGTATAAAAAACCTCCGCTTTTTGGAGGTTTTTTTATCTGTTTAATTTTCGAATGATCATTGATAATTACAATAATGAGAATGAATATTACTTACTTTTTCCACATTCTCTACTACATCATCGTTTATAATTCGTCGCAATTCAGCAACCTTTTATCAATATTAAATCCATCATGTTTAAGAAAACCCTTTTCCAGATTCACTGGTTCTTGGGGATTAGTGCCGGCTTAATACTCTCGCTCATGGGGGTTACAGGTGCCATTTATTCCTATGAACAGCAAATACTTAAAGCAATCAATCAGGACAGTTATGTGGTTCAGGCTCAACAGCAGCCTAAACTAACTCCTGCTGAGCTTTATCAGCACTTTAGTCAGTCTGATCCTGACATGAAAATTAACAGCATCTCTATTGCCTCAGATGCTACCGCCTCAAGTACCGTGAATATTGTCAAAGAAGGTGCTCGTCGTGGCTATAACATGATGGTTAACCCCTATACAGCCGAAGTTTTACCTGAAATCAAAGGTCAAAAATTCTTCCAGTTTGTACAGCAGCTACACCGTAATTTAACTGTTGGCCCTGTAGGTAAACAAATTACGGGCGCATGTACACTCATGCTGATTTATTTTGTGTTGAGTGGTTTATATCTGCGCTGGCCAAAAAGACATTCTGTCAAACAATGGCTTGCAGTTAAACCAAAACTCAAAGGGCGTAATTTCCTGTGGGATCTACATGCTGTCGTCGGCACATGGGTGATTATTTTCTATCTCATTTTGGCATGTACAGGCCTGTACTGGTCTTATGACTGGTGGCGTAATGGCATGTTTAAAGTCATGGGCGTTGAACGTCCACAACCCCAATTGCAAGAAGGTCCAAAACCGAATGGACAACCTGCTGAACAGGCTGGTGAAAAGCAAAGTGGTGAAAAACAAGCCACTGAGGCAGGACAAACTCGTGGTGAACATCAAGCACGTTCTGAAAGAAATCCTGCAACGTCAGGTCCCTCTGAACACGGCTCGCAAGAAAATAAACATGGTGCTGAAGGTCGCGGAGAAATACGTGGTCTAAAACCAGAACAAGTGAAAATTGCTCTAACACAAAGTTGGAACGGCTTTAATCAAAATATTGGTCGTGAATACTCAAGTGTCACTTTTAATATTCCGAAAAAAGCCAATGGTGAATTAGAAATTAACTTTGTGGATGCCGTCCCTCAACATGAACGTGCGCGCAACAAAGCGACTTATAACTACAAAACGTCTGCTCTCACCGATATCGAGTTATACGAAGATAAAAAGCTAAATGAAAAAATCATGACCAGCATGTTACCTGTGCATCGTGGTAGTTTCTTCGGACCGATTTATCAGTTCTTTGTGGTTATTGCATCCCTCATGATGCCGCTGTTCTTTGTCACTGGATGGATGCTCTATCTCAAACGTCGTAAACAGAAAAAACTGACACAGCAAGCTCGTCAAAGCTTAGCACCTGTTGCCATCGACCCAAACGCACAGCCTTGGTTAATTTGCTATGCATCACAAACAGGTCAGTCTGAACAATTGGCATGGCGTACAGCAACAAGCTTACAAGAGGCTCGTCAGCCCGTCACAGTGAAAGCTGTTCAGCAACTTTCTGCTGATGACTTAACGCAAGCCACTCAGGTTTTATTTGTTGCAAGTACTTATGGCACTGGCGAAGCACCTGACCTCGCTTCAAGCTTTGAACGTAAACTGATGACACAAAGCCTCGATTTGAGTCATGTTCAGTTTGCCGTATTAGCTTTAGGTTCAGAAGAATATCCTGATACTTTCTGTAGCTTTGGTCATGCGATTCATCGCTGGATGCAAAGTAATGCTGCGAAGCCCCTGTTTGACACAATTGAAGTCAATAATGGCGACACCCAAGCCATTCAAGCATGGAATAGCGCTTTAGCCAAAGCGACTAAACTTGAACTTCAGCACATGCAAATTGAAAAAACTTTTGATGCATGGACATTGACCAAACGTGATCTACTCAACCCGAACAGTTTAGGTGCCCCTGCATTTAATATTGAGTTAAAACCTCAACATGAAGCCAACTGGCAAGCGGGTGATATTGCAGAGATTCAGCCGGGTAATAGTGCTGAACGTGTTGCAAACTTCATGCAAAAGTACCAAATTCAAAGTCAACAAGTGGTTGATTCTACTCAGCAACGCATTGAAGATGCATTATGGGATCGTAACCTAAATACGGATGTTGAACCATTTGCCAATCTTGATCATTTGCTCGAACAGCTTCCACCGCTTCCAACTCGCGAATACTCCATTGCCAGTATTCCAAGTCAGCAAGTATTACGCTTAGTGGTACGTCAGCAGTCCAATGCGGATGGTGAGCTTGGTTTAGGCTCTGGTTGGTTAACACAACATGCAGCGATCAACAGCACACTACAACTGCGTATTCGTACCAATGAATCATTCCATCTGATTGCAGATAATCGTCCTGTGATTTGTATTGGTAACGGTACAGGTATTGCTGGTTTACTCAGCTTATTACATACACGCGTTCGTCAGGACTATACGCAAAACTGGCTGATTTTTGGTGAGCGCCAACGCGCACATGATTTCTTCTATCAAGACATCATTGAAGCATGGCAAAACACGGGCTTAGTTCAACGCATAGACCTCACCTTCTCTCGTGATCAAGCGGAGAAACGCTATGTGCATCATGAGCTACGTGATCAAGCGGCCCTATTAAAATCATGGGTAGAACAAGGTGCCGTGATTTACGTCTGCGGTAGTATCAATGGTATGGCAACGGACGTTGACCACGCATTGATTGATATACTAGGTGAGGATGTCGTGGCTGAACTGCGTCAAGCTGGGCGTTACCGCCGTGATGTTTATTAAGTAAGATGTTTTCCAATAAATAGTCCCAACTCAAAACCAGACCTCGTGTCTGGTTTTTTTCACGCTATACTTAGGCCAAATACGGATACTGCTTTAATTTTTTGAATGAAAAGAATACTACTGATTTGTGTAGGCTTGCTACTCTGTGTAGATGCCATTTGGTTGCTTACATTAGATAAAATTCATTTAGGCATTCTTTTACCCTTAGTCATTGGGTGTATTTTTATTTTATCCGGACTATTTTCAACCCAAATCCACAATATTTTAGATCAATACCCTAAACTCAAAAGGCTCTGGCGTGCTACATGGTGGTTGTTTTGGCTTTGGCTATTGAGCCTTTTAATGTTTTTTGCGTATTTACACTTCAATAGCCAGCAATCCAAGCCATTTACTTCCGTCCAAGCCATCATCGTTTTGGGTAGCGGTATTGAAAATGGTCAACCCTCTCCGACCTTAAAGGCGCGTCTCGATGCCGCAGCACCGTATGCCTTGCAACAACCCAATACTATTATGATCATGACCGGTGGTTTAGGCTTTAATGAAAAAATGACCGAATCTTCCGTCATGAAACGCTATTTACTTCAACACTATGACATTTCAGCCGCACATCTATATGAAGAAAATAAAAGTACCAGTACAGAACTCAACCTGATCAACAGTAAATTGATTTTAAAACAACATCAAATTTCGCCTGATGCACCTATAGCCATTGCCAGTAGTGACTTTCATCTCCCACGTGCAAAAGCAATTGCACGAAAGTTAGGCTATACACAAGTGTATACCATTGCAGCACCAACACCGCTGTACATCCGCTACAACTCTTGGTTACGTGAATATTTTGCCTTTTTGAGCGGTTTTGTACTCAATGAATATTAAAAAAACCCTTGTCCGACTAATGAACAAGGGCTTTTTTATGCTGTAAATAAACCATTAATTTAAACGAATACTACGTGGCAAAGGAATTTTAAGGTTTTCAAAGACTTCTGGGCGCTGTTGATAAACTTGATATAAATAATTTTTAATATCTAACAGCATCTTTTCAGGTGCAACCAAAATATTTTGTCCTTCTGGGGTTAAATCTAAAGATACTGTAGTGCTCTCGCTGCGTAAAAACGGAATGACTTTTTCGATAAAGTCTTTTAATGAAATTTCCTGAATTTCATAATTGGACCAATTGTCTTTAATTAATAAACGTGCCAAACCACGGTTTTGCCAAATGGCGAAGGAACGTTGACCTGTAGGTGTCGCACAAAGTGCCCAACCATCTTGATATAACGCAATCACGCCACCTTGAGCGACCATATTTTCAATAAATTGTTTATAGGTTTCTTGAGGATTGTAATTTGTAGTTTGAGTTTTAGACGCTGCCTTGCGCTGATATGGATTTCTCATAGATCACATACAATATTAAAATTATTATAGAGCGGATTCTATGTAAATCAGAAAATTTAGGCAAGCTTTTGGGGAAAGAAGTTTCTATAGAAGAATATGGTGGGCGCTGACGGGATCGAACCGCCGACATTCTGCTTGTAAGGCAGACGCTCTACCAACTGAGCTAAGCGCCCTGAGCGAAGAGTAACAAAGCGAAGCTTTGTCTGAGCGCAAGAGAAAAATCGAAGATTTTTCTAAAGGCATTCTCTTGAACAGAGATTTTTAAGATAAATGGCGCAGCGGACGGGACTCGAACCCGCGACCCCCGGCGTGACAGGCCGGTATTCTAACCAACTGAACTACCGCTGCATCACGTAGTTTCTTTCGAAACACAACCTATATCTTAAAAGATATGGTGGGCGCTGACGGGATCGAACCGCCGACATTCTGCTTGTAAGGCAGACGCTCTACCAACTGAGCTAAGCGCCCTCAAAGGGTACAACAATTATATTCTTTGTAATGGCGCAGCGGACGGGACTCGAACCCGCGACCCCCGGCGTGACAGGCCGGTATTCTAACCAACTGAACTACCGCTGCATCGCAAAAAATATGGTGGGCGCTGACGGGATCGAACCGCCGACATTCTGCTTGTAAGGCAGACGCTCTACCAACTGAGCTAAGCGCCCTCAAAAGGTCTATCATGTAAATGGCGCAGCGGACGGGACTCGAACCCGCGACCCCCGGCGTGACAGGCCGGTATTCTAACCAACTGAACTACCGCTGCACTTACACAATGTCGCTATTGTGGTTCAAACGAATTAAGATTTAAAGTGGCGCAGCGGACGGGACTCGAACCCGCGACCCCCGGCGTGACAGGCCGGTATTCTAACCAACTGAACTACCGCTGCACTCTAAATATCTTAACGCTGAAAAGGTTTGGTGGGCGCTGACGGGATCGAACCGCCGACATTCTGCTTGTAAGGCAGACGCTCTACCAACTGAGCTAAGCGCCCTTTTCAAAACATGTTCATCGTTTGATGAGGTGCATTATAGAGAATCCTCACGGTCTGTCAAACGCTTTTCTAACTCTTTTCCACTTTTTCTGTTTGAGTGATTAAAAAATAAGTTATATTGCGGAAAAATCAGTATTTTTGAACATTTTTTAGCTATAAACCTGTAAATTTATTACTAAAAATATGACTTATATTCTGCATCATTCACATAAAAAACAGTTTTTCGCGTGGACTCATAACTAATCATTCAGCGAACCGACGATTAATTCACCACACACACTGCATTCTAAAACACATTAGTGTACAAAATACATTCAAACCTGATTTTCTGTTAGTTTACGAGCATTATTTCTGACAAAAAATGCCTTTAAAACTCACTTTAATTTTTCAAATCTTTATTTTGATGCCATGAAATTCGGTTTTCATGGCTTGTGCTTTTAACGACGTGTTCAATGTTCAGTGATGTAAACCAGCGCATTTAATGGAATCAGTTGATAAAGTTCTATAACATCGCTGTTTCGCATGCGAATACAACCATGTGACATCGGTATACCCATAGGCTCTCTATCTGGTGTGCCATGAATATAAATATAACGTTGATAAGTATCACAGCCCTCACCTGCATTAAAGCCGGGTTCTAAACCACTGAGCCATAATATTCGAGATAAAATCCAATCCCGATCAGGGTGTGATGCAGCAAGTTGCTCGTCGTAAACCTCTCCGGTCCACTGACGTGCTTTAAAAACTGCATTTTGAGGATGTTGTCCACCAAACTTTTCAGCCACTTGATGCCAGCCTCGTGGCGTCTTTCCACTATTTTCCTGCTCACCAATGCCATTTTTACCCGATGAAATGAGGTAAAACTTATTCAGTTTCGGCAAAGTTAAAGTTTGATCTTTCAAGTTAATCAGGATATCTGCTTGATCTTGGGTATATTCAGACATGCTCTTGCTCTTTCTGCTTATCTTTATCTTGTGGTTGTGTCTGCGGCGATGTTTCAATAGTTCTAATCTTATTTTGCTCTGGTCGAGTCCATAACCAAATGCCAACAACCAACATGGTTAAGTCAGTGAAAATCTTGACGGCAATCGGTGCTGATGTAAAAAGCATAATCATACCACTCACAAACATCATGATCGATGCAAACCATTTTGCTTTGCGTGGGACTGTGCCATTTTCGCGCCAAGCGCGTAAGGTTGGTCCATATTTAGGATGATTCAACAACCAAGCATCCATTTGAGGCCAACCTTTTGAAGCCGCCCATGCCGCTAATATTAAGAAGACTGTCGTGGGCATTCCCGGCAATAAAGCCCCTATAAAGCCTAAAATGACAAAGACAACCACTAAGCTTCGCCAAAACAACGTCTTCATACCGCTACCCTGAACTTTCAATTCAGGTAGTATAAGATGTTTTTAACAATTATCCGTTGTTATTCTGCATTATTCAAAAGGTTTCAATATGGCTGTAACCCCGACAACGTCGTCTTATTTTGAGCCATGGTTGCAATTTAAACAGCCCTTAGTTCGCCAATTAGCTTTCTGTATTGCAAGCCCAAATATTCTGCAGCAAATTCCCAATGAACTCGAAATCCGCTATCCCTTTCATTTTCATCCAAGCGAGCTTTGGCATAAATATTTTCAAGCCTATCTTCCCCGTTTAAAACAACTCGAACAATACCCAAGTGAATTAGTAGAATTTTTACAAAAATTAAAAAGTACTCGCCTTGGTTTACGTTTCGAAATGTTTATGTGGTTTTGGCTTCTCGATCACCCATACCATCCCTACCAGTTACTCGGACATAGCATTCAAAAAATTGATGGCCCTCGTACAGTAGGTGAACTCGACTTTGTTTTAAAAAATACTGAAAGTGGTGAAGTTGAACATTGGGAAGTGGCTTTAAAATACTATCTAGCAGAGCGCGATTTTCAATTACCCTATTGGTATGGCTTAAATCGTAGTGATACTTTGGCTCGAAAGCTTAATCATTTTACCCAAAAACAATTCCAATTTGATGAAGCACTTGGGCAGCAGATTCAACAGCGCTATTGCGTTTTAAAGGGCCAATTATATTTACCTATTCAGCGTACCAGCACATTGCCAAACTGGGTCAATCCTGCGCGTAGAATAGGTCAATGGGGACATGTCATTCCCTCAAAAAGTCAAGGTTACTATCGCCTACAACGACATGAATGGATTTGCGTGCAGCAGCAACCGACAAGTACAACCGCACATTGGTGGACAGATGGTTTATATAAAAAAGACAGTGATGAAAGCTATTATATGTATAGACAGCCACGCTTGGTTTTGCCGCAAACAATTTAAGACTCAATGCACCATTTAGTAGAAATTTACATTTATTTACTCAACCACCGTAAAAACCACCTACTGTTTGATACGGCTATTTTTTAATCTAAATCTCACAACAGAATAATTTAATCCTCTAAAAATTATTCTTTCATAATGGAGATTACATTCAATGAAAAAAATTTTAGCTGCATCACTTATGGTTGCTTTCGTATTGACAGGTTGTAATACAGTAAAAGGTGTTGGTAAAGACGTATCTAAAGCTGGAGATGCTGTAACCAATACTGCTGAGAAAACTTCGGAAGAAATTCGCCGCAATTAATTTCTTTCCCAAGAATTTATAAAACAGCCCTATTTTTTAAATAGGGTTTTTTCACGTCTAAATTTCCCTTCGCTTGTCGATTCGCCTATTATATTGCGACATTTTTGACTTCTGTATTTAGCATGACCTCAACAGCAACTCTTGATCTCAGCCTAGAATTACTGCGCCAACCTTCGGTAACACCGATTGACCATACCTGCCAAAATATTATGGCAGATCGTTTAGCCAAGATTGGCTTTAACATTGAAAATATGCGTTTTGATGATGTAGATAATCTTTGGGCACGTAAAGGGACTGAAGCACCAGTATTTTGTTTTGCAGGTCATACTGATGTTGTACCTACGGGTAACTTGGATGCATGGGGTTCTGACCCATTTCTTCCTGAAATTCGCGACGGTAAACTGTATGGTCGTGGCAGCGCAGATATGAAAACAGCGTTGGCAGCTATGGTTGTAGCTTCAGAACGTTTTGTTGCAAAGCATCCAAATCATAAAGGCTCTATTGCATTTCTCATTACCTCTGACGAAGAAGGTCCTTCGATCAACGGGACCGTCAAAGTTGTTGAAACTTTAGAAGCGCGTAATGAAAAAATGACTTGGTGTTTGGTGGGTGAACCATCTAGCACCAACACACTTGGCGATATTGTTAAAAATGGTCGTCGTGGTTCACTAAATGCCAATTTAACCGTTAAAGGTAAACAAGGTCACGTTGCTTACCCACATCTTGCGATCAATCCAATCCATACTGCGTCAAAAGCACTGGCTGAACTTTGCGATACCGTGTGGGACAATGGTAACGAATACTTCCCTGCAACGTCGTTCCAGATTTCCAATATCAATGCGGGTACAGGTGCAACCAACGTTGTTCCGGGCACGATGAATTTACTCTTTAACTTCCGTTATTCAACAGAAGTAACGGCAGATGAACTCAAAGCACGTACTTTGGAAATTTTAGATCGTCATGGCGTTGAATATGACATCTCGTGGACGTTATCTGGTTTGCCATTCCTAACCCCTGTAGGTGAGTTAGTGAATGCCGCACGTGATGCCATTCGAGAAGTTACTGGGACTGAAACTGAACTTTCGACCAGTGGTGGTACTTCTGATGGTCGATTCATAGCACCAACAGGTGCGCAGGTGCTTGAACTGGGTGTTTTGAATGCCACGATTCACCAAATCAATGAACACGTCAATGTGGCAGAATTGGAACCACTTTCTGAAATTTACGAAAAGATTTTAGAAAACCTATTGGCTTAAATATTCCCTGTATAGTCAAAAAAAGGAACTCCATTGAGTTCCTTTTTTTATATCTCGTTTTTGCAAATATTAAGCCGATTGAAGCCCAATGCTGTTTTGAATATTGGCTAAATTTGGAATATGAAATACCTGATCGGCCATGCGTACATATTGGAAAATATTGGCATCTTTCACGACTTTTTCTTCATCAACCACTTCAGAAATACGCAGACGAATGGTTTTCGGCATTTCATTACACATCAGTGCAAAACGCTGCCCAACATCATCACCTTCAATCACCAAAGCCACACCCTGATTTTTGGCAGGATCATTGACTGAGAAAACAGGCAATTTCAATTCATGCCATTCAACAAAAGGAACCTTGGTTGCACTATCAAGCGCTGATAGCACAATATTTTGTGGCAACAACATTGGCTCTTTACCATGACAATCAATGATATACGCATCGATAAACCCGGTAGATACCGTAATGAGATGTTGCAGTTCCTGTTGATCAATTTTATCGCTGACAATCTGAGAAACAGTATTTTGGCTCATAGATTACCCCTGCTTTTCTGCAATTAAAGCTTCAATATTGGCAAGCAATTCAGCTTCTTGGAATGGTTTACCCATATAGTGAGTCACACCTAAGCTAAATGCACGCTCACGATGTTTTTCACCTGTACGCGATGTAATCATAATGATTGGCAAGTCACGGTGAATGTCGTGGTGACGGACTAAGTTAGTCACTTCGAAACCATCCATACGTGGCATTTCAATATCGAGTAGCATCAAGTCTGGACGGACATTTTCAAGCTGCTCAATTGCATCCACACCATCTTTCGCTGTCACAATGTCATAACCTTGACGTTCAAGTAAGCGTGAAGTCACTTTACGTACAGTTACCGAGTCATCGACAATCATCACTAAACGACGCGCATTGGCTTGACGGCCCAAATCACGCTGTTCAGCTGAATGTTTAACACGCTGCGTAGTTTGAATTTGACGTGCAATATTTTGCCCATCCAAAATCAAACATACATGACCATCACCTAGAATCGTGGCACCTGCAATCGCGGCCACACTGGTAAATTGTTGACCAATTGGTTTCACCACGATTTGAGAACGTGAACCCACCAGCTGATCGACCAATAAAGCAATGGTTTGACCACTGTTGCCTTTTATTAGCAATACAGGCAATGAATGACCGACATTATTTAAACGTGGAATTGGCTGATTACCTACAAACTCTGATAAATACCGTAGTTTGTAATTGGTGTTGTCAATTTTAAACACGTCATCCTTACTATTGAAGTAAGTTTCGAGTGCCGTAGGTGCAATACGGACAATACGTTCAATTTGCGCTAATGAAATCGCATATTGCTGATCGCCCGCTTTCACCATCAAGGCATCGCTGACTGCTACTGTCGTTGGTACACGAATGGTAAAGGTCGTCCCTTTACCTAACTCAGACTCAACGGAAACATGACCACCCAAGGCTTTAATTTCACTTTGCACCACATCCAGACCAACACCACGACCCGAAATTTGCGTTACCGCTTGTGCCGTTGAGAAACCTGGATGGAAGATCAATTGCAAGATTTCTTGTTTATCGAGGAACTGATCCGCTTTGATTAAACCAAGTTTTAAGGCTTTGTCTTTAATTTTGGTTTCATCAATCCCTTTACCATCATCACTGAAAGACACCAGTACATCAGTACCCTGACGACTAATGTTCAAGACGATGCTACCCACTTCTGGCTTTTTCAAAGCCAAACGGTCAGCAGTATCTTCTAAACCATGGTCGACCGCATTACGCAGCATATGTTCAAATGGTGTCACCAAACGCTCTAAGATCGTACGGTCCAATTCACCTTCTGTATTTTGAACAATCAATTCTGCAGGACGGTTCAAGGTCGAAGAGGTTTGACGCACAATACGTTGTAAACGTGGTAACAAACGATCAAATGGCACCAAACGGGTACGCATCAGACTTTCTTGAATTTCTGACTGAATACGAGATTGTTGTAATAACAAACCTTCCGCATCACGGATTTTTTCTGCCAAAGTACTCTTGAAGTCAACCAAATCCGACGCAGATTCGGCTAGAGATTTTGACAATTGGTTAATCGATGAATATTGGTCCATCTCCAATGGGTCGAAATCCGCATAGCGTGAATTTTCAGAACCATGTTTGGCAATAATTTGTGACTCAAGCTCACCATCCATTCGACGTAACTGGTCAGCAAGTCGCTTAATTGCTAACTCCATTTCATTCAAGGTATTGCCTAGCTGACCTAAGTCCATTTCAATACGTGAACGGTTAATCGAGTTTTCGCCTGATAAGTCAATCATCTTCTCGACGAGATCAGCCGAGATACGAATCATCTCATTGCTGTTATCAGAAGAATTGGCTTCAGTCCACTCACCCAACATCGATGGCGGTTCAACACCATCACCCTGAATATATTCAAAGCCTTTGCTGACGATACCTTGTTCCAATTCTGCAACACGGTTTGGCAGTTGAACCGTAACATCCACATATTGAATGGACTCTAAGCTCAATTTGATGCTGTCAAAATTACTATAGTCGTGGTTGAAGATCGCTTCTTTTAACCATGCCAACGTCGTTTTGAGTAAGCCGTCATATGCATTTGAGTTGAAATGATGAACCGCGAAATGCTCAAACGTCGTCTCAAGTTGATACGCAATTGCGGCAACAGGTTCATTTTCAACCATCCGCGCACCACCCTTAATACTGTGGGCAGCACGTTGTAATTGAAGCAATACGTTACGGTCACTACGTTGTTCAGTCCATTGATTTAATAATTGAACGGCTTGTTCAAGAATTTCCTCGGACTCTTCAAGGAAGGTTTCTTCCATGACAGAACGTAGATCGTCATCTGGATGCTCAACATGTTCAGCAACCGCATGTTCAAGATGTTCAACAGCGGACTCAGTGTGAGCAGTCGTTTGAGCTTCAACCACTGCTTCTGCTGCGTCTTCAGCAACATCCATCGGCTCTGACACCGATACATCTGGTTCTACTGCTGTTTGTTCAGTTTCAGCAGAAATAGGGGCCGAAGCCAATGCAATAGCTTCTGAACGCTCTCCTGCCACAATTGACTGAATATTCTTGAGAATATCGATCACATTATTCGCAGGGTAGTCGATCCCTTGGTCACGAATGGTTTGAATACGATCTGAAATATCATCCTGCACCAAACGAATAATTTGAATTAACGCAGGCGTAATCGAAATTTGCTGACGAATAATGCGCTCATAAATCGACTCCAATTCATGCGAAATTAAACCCACATGAGACGCGGCAATCATATTTGCACCACCTTTTAGGGTATGCAAATAGCGCATTAAATTATTCAAAGCTGAAGTATTGGTCTGATCACTTGTCCAAGTACTGAGGTCTTGATCAATCCCCACCAATAATTCTTCTGCCTCTTCAATAAAGATCCCTAAAAGATCTTCATCAAAGTCATTATTCGCATCCGCCGCTTGCATCTGTTGATGATCAAGTTGAATACGCTGACTTAATTGTGCAAAGTCTACTGCTGTTGTATTTGCAACAGCGGCTTTATCTTCTACTGTGGCAACAGGTTCAGCAACTACATGGGCTTCTGGTGTTGTCGTCGCTGCAACTGCTTCAATGTCTTGTTGTACAAATGCAGTCAGCTCATTTAAGAAACGCTGAACCTCTTCACTTAACACTACACGCTGACCCGCAGCTAAAGTGTCAAATAAGTGAATGAACTCTTGATGTGCTTGCGCAAATAACTCATAACCATAATTAGCATGGAGTAATTCAGGCTTTTCAATTAAAGACTGATACGCTGCACGCAGTTGAGTTGTGAAATCATGGATTCCAACAGACGCACGATTATCCGTATGTTCGATCAACTCTAAAGCTTGTTGACTGAGCTGTTGAATATAGTCTGGGAATTCAGCAAGGGCCCGTTTATCAAACTCAAATTCAGCATCCAATAACTGATCAATATTTAATTCGATTAGTTTAGAAACCAAACCTTGTGGATTATCTTCAGGCGCCAATTGATCTTGGCTAGCAAAACCATAATCATCCCAAGCAGCGTTGAAGGTTTCATAAATAGATGCAAGATTTGCCTTATCTCCTGAACGTAGCACGTGTAAATAATCACGAACAAATTCAGCATATTGAATCAATAACGCAGTTTCTTTCGAGCTCGATACGATTTCGTCTTGCAATAAGGTTTTGAATAAGTTTTCAACTTTTGAACTGGCTTCAAAAATCTCTTCGATTTGCGCCATCGACGAACTACCACGCAAGGTGTGTAGCGCGCGAATCAAGCCATTATAATCTTGTGATTTACTGTCATCAGATTGGAGGAACTGATCAATCGTTTGTAGATGTTCTTCAGCTTCTTCAATAAAAATGCTCACTGTCTCTTCGACCAGTGATGCATCTGCATCCACTTGTTCAGGAGCAGGTTCTGATTCAACAACCGCATCAATCGTGTTTTCAAGCACTTCTACAGGTGCTGTAGCTTCAACATCAGTCAGTTCTAAACCAGTGACACCATCTTCAGATTTTAATTGATCTGCCAGTTTTAATAATTCTTCGAGTGCAGGCTCAAGGCTGATATTTTGTTGTAATTGTTGCCCCATTAAAACCAATGGACGTAAGTCTACATCCAATTCGGCAACATTTTTAAACCGTGGATAGAGTTTATATTGATAAACATTTAAAACCGTTTGTGCAAACTTTTGAACGGTCGGCGTTAACTGTACTGAACCCGCAATAACACGATTCAGCGTATCTTCAACTGCCCATGCAGTTTCACCCGCCGATTTTGCCCCGACCATACGACCTGAACCTTTCAGGGTATGGAAATGACGACGAATCGTCGTTAAAGTGTCTTTATCTTTTGGATTTTCCAACCAAGTTGTAAATAAACCCGCCAGCTCTTCAAAGATTTCTTCTATTTCTTCAACAAAAATCTCTAAAATTTCTGCATCTTGATCAAGATAACTATCTTCAGGAAGCGTAGTTGTTTCAACTAAATTTTTTAATATTTCTTTCATAGCTAAGGCTTCTTATGTTTTGCCACCAAGAAGGTTGCTCAAACTTAATTGTAACCATCACCTAAGACTTAACTGTGACGTTAAGTTCACCTTATCGATGTGTTATCTGTAATCGGTGCAGTACCCTAGCCGCAGCTAAGGTACTCCAGGTTTGCGCCTGACTTACTCTGGGAGTTTAAAGTCAGATACAGATTCACGTAATGATTCAGCCATGTTCGCCAATTCAGATACCGAACGTGCAGTATCAAATGTTGCACTGGTGGTTTGCGAGGTAATTTCTTGTACAACGTTCATCGTTGTCGCAATATGACCTGCTGAAGCAGACTGAAGTTTTGCAGCATCCGAAATGTTTGCAATCAGTTTCGCCAAGTTACCCGATACAGACTGAATTTCATCCAGTGCTACGCCGGCATCCTTAGACAAGTTCGCACCACGTACAACTTCCGAAGTCGTTTGTTCCATTGAAATTACGGCTTCGTTGGTATCCGTTTGAATGGTTTTTACCAAGCCTTCAATCTGTTTGGTTGCAGACGCTGAACGTTCCGCAAGACGCTGTACCTCATCCGCTACCACGGCGAAACCACGACCTGCTTCACCCGCCATCGACGCCTGAATTGCTGCGTTTAATGCCAAGATGTTTGTTTGGTCGGCAATATCGTTAATCAGTGCGACAATGTTACCAATCTCTTGAGAAGACTCACCCAAACGTTTAATACGTTTAGACGTTTCTTGAATCTGCTCACGAATCGTGTCCATACCTTCAATTGAACGGTTTACGACATCTGCACCGTTTGCAGCAATTTGTACAGAACGTTCTGCTACAACAGCTGATTCTTCAGCGTTCGAAGATACTTGGTCAATCGACATTGCCATTTCGTTAATCGCTGCAGATGCACCAGCAATCTCTTGCGCCTGATGTTCAGATGCTTCTGCAAGCTGGTTGGTAATACCCTGCGTATTCGCCGTATATTGCGCAACTTCTTGAGAAGTTTCTGTAATACGCGATACAAGGTCACGTAATTGGTCGATTGCGAAGTTAATCGAGTCGGCAATCGCACCAGTAAAGTCTTCAGATACCGTCGCGTATGAACGTAAGTCACCGTCTGCAAGATCGGCAATTTCATCGAGTAAACGTAAAATCGCGTTCTGGTTACGGTCATATTCTTCTTGAAGACGGGTTACACGGAATTTATCCGATTGACCACGTAAAGAAAGAAGTTTGAATACACAGATCAAGAAGGCAGTTAAAGCAAGAATCAACATTACCGCAGGTAAAATGGTTTTCAGACCTGTGCTAGAAGACAATTGATTTAAGTTGTCCAACAATTTGTCTGACTCAGCAAAAATTTGTGAAGATGCTTTACGTACGTTCACAATTTGCGTTGAGTTTTTCAAAATTGTCGCAGCCGCTGATTTTAATACATCGTCATATTCAGATTTAATGCCTTCAAGTGACTCACGTAATTCAGGGCTTTCAATACGTTGTACACCAAGCTCTGTACTACCATCCAATTGGGCATTTAAGTACAAACCGAAGGTTTCAGTATCGGCACTGAAGTCATCTGCAGACTCACGTGAGCTATCAGAACCTGAAAGCACCGAACTGATCGAACGTAAAATACGTTCTGCAATGAATACCTGGTTTTTCGCAATCACCACCTGGTTCGAAGGCATGTCTTGACGTGCCATTTGGTCGACCATCAAGTTGTATTCCGCCTGAATCCCCGGAATGGTTTCACCAATCGCGATGTTCGTGTCGTATAATTTATTAATGATTTTTTGTTGTGAAGTAATCAAGTCAATACTTTTTGAAACTTCAGCCCACTGCGTATCTACAGATTTCAGCGCATCTGTATTTGCATGAATGTCTTTTACAGTTTCTAAGTTTTCTTTGAACGAATCTTGAGAGGCAATTAATTTTTTCATTGCATCTTCAGTACCTGATGCAGTTGCCTCAGTTGCTTGACGCGAAATTGTTTGCGAAAGAAGACGGAGTTCACCCAAACTTTGCGTTAATTGGTTACCGCGAGGAACGCTATAGAATAGGTATAATAAAATAATCGTTGCCAGTACTAATGAACCAATCGCACCATAAATAAATGGTTTGGATTTTTCACTATCACCAAAAACTCGAGATAATTGATCTGTCTGTGATTGCAGTTTTGCCAGAAAAGCATTACCGCCTTTACGACCACTGGTGCTTTCACCCGTATTTTTCTTTTTAAGTTTAAAGCCCATTCAGCTTCTCCCCGATTACGCCTTCTTTCGTTCGTGCGCGACAATTAATTTATAAATTTTATAGATGCGTTCATGTATTTTGGATTTTGCAGTAAACGACTGAAGAGAAATACATTCCACTGCTGGTTATGCTGGTGGAAATACCCCTGACAATATTCCTGCAAATTTCGATCCAACTCATTATCTTTAGAAAAATAACTTTTCTTATTAAAGTGTTGAATACCCAAAACTTGATCGACTATCAAACCGACATAATGGTCATTATGACTAATACATAAAACTTTTTGAGTGGGTGAAAAACTACTTCGATGACCGGTTATATATTGTGCTAGGTCAGACAAAGAAAGTAAGCGTCCCCGAATATTGGCTAATCCCATCACCCAAGGTTGGGTATTGGGAACTGGCGTATATTTTGGTGGGTAGATCACTTCAGCTACTTCACCTAAAGGAGCAACGTAATATTGCCCCATCATCTCAAAAGCAATGCCTGACCATCGGTTTACTTCATTTTCAGTGGAAACGTAGTTTTTGTTTCCTCGTTTTGCGATTCGAAGTAATTCGATAAATCCATTTGCTGCCATAGAGCTTTATCCTGCATTGAGGTGTTGCTTAATCACATCAATTAATTGTTTTTCGTCTACAGGTTTAGTCAGATAATCAGAAGCACCTTGGCGTTTACCCCAAACACGGTCAGTTGCCTGATCTTTGGTACTTACAATGACAATTGGGATATGTTTGGTGGTCGCACCACGTGCAATTTGACGTGTTGCTTGGAATCCATTCACACCCGGCATTACCACATCCATTAAGACCAAATCAGGTAACTCAGCTTGAGCCATTGTCACACCATCTGCCCCATTTGAAGCTTCAATCACTTCAAAACCGTGTTTACCTAAAATTTCTTTAAAACGGAATGTTTCTGTTGGTGAATCATCAACGATTAGGATACGTGCCATGCTTTTTCCCCAAAAAATAAAAAATCTAATTAAGCTGTAACGTGATTACGGATTGCATTCAGCAATTCATCTTTACTGAATGGCTTAGTCAAGTATTCATCAGAACCTACAACACGACCCTTCGCCTGATCAAATAAACCATCTTTACTTGAAAGCATAATCACAGGAATATTTTGATAATTTTGAGAGTTTTTAATCAGGGCACAAGTTTGATAGCCATCAAGACGTGGCATCATAATATCGACAAATACGATATCTGGATTCGCATCTGCAATTTTTGAAAGTGCTTCAAAACCATCTACAGCAGTGACTACTTCACATCCTTCACGCTGAAGCAGCGTTTCGGCCGTACGACGAATGGTTTTTGAATCATCAATTACCATGACTTTTAGATTTTGGAATTTATCGTCCATTTATTGACCCTACCCATTGAGGATGTACAAACAATTAAGTTAGCAGCATTATTATTTACAAGTTATGAACATTTTTAACATATCTTTACTTGCGTTTTCAATGAACATTTTCTGCGCAAACACACAAGATTTCTTGTTTTTATTAACTGCTTCACACTTTCCGATGACCAACGATTTTTTTTTAACTTGGAATAGTATTTAATTGTCTTAATTAAGCATATTATAGCAAGATTATTACTTTAAAATAAGTAATTTAGTCAACTTTAAACTGGGGAGTACAAGGTTGAGTCCGCTTACAAAAAAAATTCACTTGATTGGCCTTAAACATTTCTCAAAAAAAATCATTCTGACGACTTGTTTACTGGCTTATACCCCGCTTTTATTTGCTGCACCAACCAATATACAGCAACCACAAAAGGCGACTTGGTATCGTTACTATGACAGTAAAGGTGTAGCAAACATTAGTACCAATGTGACACCAAATCACATCCGCTATGGTTATGAAGCACTTGATCAAAATATGCAAGTGATTAAACGTAACCGCCCCTACAATGCTGAAGCTGACATTAGACAAGCTCCTCAGCGTGCTGCCCAAGCACGTCAGCAAGCGTCAGATATCAAACTTAAAAAAGCCTATACCAATAGCCGAACTGCAGCCATTAAAAAGCGTGATGCACTGACTGGTATACGTAAACAGATCATGTTTGAACAAGAACAATTAAAACAATTACAAAATGATCGTGTATTATTTGTTCGCCAAGAACGTGAACATTTTCGAAAAGGTGAAACCGTTCCGGCAAAATTAAAAACAATGTTGGATAATAATCAAAAAAATATGGTAGCGAAAAAAGAATACATTCAATCGTTACAAACTCGCTATCGAAATACAGAAGCTGAATACGACAGAATTATTACGCGTTTAAAAGCGATGGAATAAACTTGTTATTCAATTGCTTTTGTAGACCGCTGATATAAGGACCATTATGCACTCTGCACAGCAATCATCCCCATTTTTAAAGCTTAGCCTGCTTTGCATAAGCCTGACTTTGGCTGCATGTCAAAAAGAAGATCCGCAGCAAAGTGTTAAACCAGAAAATAAGATTGAATTGATTCAACAAGATCTGGTCACGATCGAACAAGGCAACGCCATTTCAAAAACAGCCTTTACAGGTACCATTCGGGCGGTCAATCAGAGCAGTATTCAAGCCCAAGTCACTGCGACTGCAACCAATGTTAATGCAGAAGTCGGACAACGTGTCAGCAAAGGCCAAGTGTTGGTGCGTTTAAATAATCAAGACAATGCCGCACGTCTTGCTCAATCTCAAGCAAACCTTGCATCAACGCAAGCTCAAGCCAATCAAGCCAAACTGATGATGGAACGTAAACAGCGTTTGCTGAATCAAGGCTTTATTTCCAAAGTAGAGTTTGAACAAAGTCGTGTCGATTACCAAGCTCAAATGGAAAATGTTCGTGCCCAACAAGCTAATGTCGATATTGCGCGAAAAGCCAGTCAAGATGGTACCATTTATAGCCCTATCCAAGGCGTGATTACCAAACGTGATGTTGAACCGGGACAAACGGTTGCTGCCGGACAAACCCTTTTTGAAATCGTCAATCCAGACCAATTAGAAATTCAAGCCAAATTACCAAGTGATCAGCAAGCTGCACTGAAAATTGGACAAAAGATTGGATATAGCATCCAAGGTAATAGCAATTTACTCACAGCACAAATTAGCCGGATTTCACCGATTGCCGATCAAGCCAGTCGTCAAATTGAATTTTTTGCAGCCCCAAATGAAACTATTACTTCATTAAGTATTGGTGCTTTTGTCGAAGGTCACATCTTAGGCACGGATAATATTTCAGGCCAAAAAATTCCACTCGATACCATTCAAAGTCTAAAAGACCAACCTTACGTCTGGGTCATTCGTCAAAATAAAATTGCCAAAGTACCTGTACAAATTTTGAATCAGAGTTATAGCAATAACACCGCGATTGTTCAGGGCTTACAAAATAGTGATCTGATCAGCCGAATTAAATTTAATGATTCAGATATCAAACAAGATGTAAGTATCAGCCAAAATTAAAAGAATAAGGCAGGACATTTGTTATGTGGTTAACCCGAATTAGTGTGAAATATCCTGTTTTCACCATTATGATGATGTTCTGTCTGATGGTACTAGGACTCGCATCTTGGCAACGTATGGGTGTTGAAGAGTTTCCTGATGTCGACTTCCCTTTTGTTGTTGTCTACACCAACTATCCGGGTGCTTCTCCTGAGTCTGTCGAATCTGAAATCACCAAGAAACTTGAAGATCAGATCAATACCATTTCAGGCCTCAAGCAAGTCATTTCTCAATCCAGTGAAGGTTTATCCACGGTTATTGTCGAATTTAATCTAGATGTCTCGTCCTCTGTAGCTGCACAAGATATTCGAGATAAAATTGCACCAGTAACCGCACAATTTCGTGATGAAATTGATGACCCCATCGTAGAACGTTATGACCCTACTGCCAGTGCGATTATGTCGATTGTTTTTGAATCGAAGGACATGTCTTTACGTGATTTGAGTTCCTATCTCAATCAACGGATTGTGCCACAACTCAGAACAGTTCCCGGTGTCGGTACGGTCAATTTATTGGGTGATGCACAGCGTCAAATTCGTATTCAAGTAAATCCGCAAAAATTACAAAGTTTCGGGATTGGGATAGACCAAGTTATAAACACCCTAAAATCTGAAAATATTGAAGTTCCGGGGGGGACTTTAAAACAAAAGAACTCAGAATTGGTGGTCGAAATTAAATCTCGGGTTATTCACCCAAACTCATTCGGTGATTTAGTGGTTGCCAATAAAAATGGCGCGCCGATTTATCTCAAACAAATTGCCGAAATAGAAGATAGCCAAGCTGAAATGGAGTCGAGTGCTTATCTGAATGGTAAAACAGCCGTCGCTGTCGACATTCTGAGAAGTTCGGACTCTAATGTAATTGAGGTGGTTGATAATACCCGTAAAACCTTAAGTAAAATCCAACAGCAATTGCCGAAAGGCACGACCGCAGAAATTGTGGTTGATTCTTCAAAAGGTATTCGTGGCAGCATTAAAGACGTGGCACGTACGATTATTGAAGGTGCAGTACTTGCGGTACTCATTGTATTGTTATTTCTCGGCTCATTTCGTTCGACAGCCATTACAGGTTTAACTCTACCGATTTCACTACTAGGTACCCTCACCTTTGTTTGGATTTTTGGTTTTACCATCAATATGATGACCCTACTGGCTCTCTCACTGAGTATCGGTCTACTCATTGATGATGCCATTGTGGTTCGTGAAAATATTGTCCGCCATGCCGATATGGGCAAGGACCACGTCACCGCTGCACTCGACGGCACGAAAGAAATTGGTTTAGCCGTATTGGCCACAACATTGACTATTGTCGCGGTATTTTTACCTGTGGCATTTATGGGCGGCATTATTGGGCGTTTCTTCTATCAATTTGGTGTAACCGTCAGTACCGCTGTACTGATTTCAATGTTTGTGAGTTTCACCCTTGACCCCATGTTGTCTGCTCACTGGGCAGAGCGCCACGATCCAAATAAAAAGCCGGGTAAAATTAAACGTTTTTTTAACTGGATTTCGGGCAAGCTCGACAACCTAAGCCATCATTATGAAAAATTACTCAAGCTTGCTTTAAAATTTAGGCTCATTACCCTTTTAATCGCCGTCGCGTCTTTATTTGGCGCATTAGCTTTATCTAAAATGATCGGAACTGAATTTGTACCCGTACCAGACAAAGGTGAAATTCGGATCAAATTTGAAACACCAGTTGATGCAACCCTTGAATATTCGCAGGCTAAGCTTAAGCAAGTAGATCGTATCATTCGCCAACATCCAGAAGTCAAAGCCACTTATGGTGCAATTAATAGTGCCACTGATCGGGGTAAAAACCATGCTAGCATTCGTGTCACTGTTTCACCACGTACGGAGCGTAGTCAAACATTAACGGATCTCAACAATGAATTCCGTACCCGCTTAAAACATGTAGCAGGTATTACCATTACCTCGATTGCCTCAGCTGATGAAACAGTATCGGGCGGCCAAAAGCCGGTAATGATCTCGATTAAAGGACCAGACTTAGATGAGTTACAACGCATTTCTGACCGCTTCATGAAAGAAATTTCGAAAGTCGACGGTATTGTCGACTTAGAAAGCTCACTCAAAGAACCTAAACCGACCTTAGGTGTACATATCAATCGCGTTTTAGCCAGTGATTTAGGTTTATCCGTCAATCAAATCGCCAATGTATTACGCCCTCTTCTTGCGGGTGATAATGTAACAACGTGGAAGGATGATAAAGGCGAAACCTATGATGTAAATTTAAGACTCACTGAAGATCAGCGTCGACTGCCAACTGACATTCAAAGCATGTACATCACATCACAAAAAACCGATGCCGCAGGCTTACCTATCTTGGTTCCATTGGCAAGTGTGGCAAGCTTTGAAGAAACACTTGGTGCTTCACAAATTAACCGTCGTGATCTGGCACGTGAAGTGATGGTTGAAGCCAACACAGCAGGACGTCCTGCGGGTGATATTGGTGCCGAAATCAATGAGATAGAGAAAAACTTCGACTTGCCACCAGGTTATAGTTTTGTCACGCAAGGTGCCAATAAAGATATGGCTGAGTCTGCGGGTTATGCAATGACAGCGATTACCCTCTCTATTGTATTTATTTATATTGTTTTGGGTTCACAATTTAATAGCTTCATTCACCCTGCAGCCATTATGGCTTCATTACCCTTATCATTGATTGGGGTTTTCTTAGCCCTATTCTTATTTAATTCAACCATGAACCTCTTTTCCATTATCGGGATTATTATGCTCATGGGCTTGGTGACAAAGAACGCAATTCTACTCATCGACTTTATTAAAAAAGCCATGGATCATGGTGTAGATCGTTATGAAGCGATTATTGAAGCAGGTAAAACCCGTTTACGTCCCATTTTAATGACCACCAGTGCAATGGTGATGGGTATGGTTCCGCTTGCACTTGGTTTAGGTGAAGGCGGTGAACAAAGCGCGCCAATGGCACATGCCGTGATTGGCGGGGTGATTACCTCTACCCTACTAACACTTGTGGTTGTGCCGGTGATTTTTACCTATTTGGATGATTTCCGAAACTTCCTTGCACGTCAGGCCAAAAAAATCATGTCATAATGACAAAATCTAAAATGAGGTGACTTTGGAAAATGTTCACCTCATTTTTTATTGTATACTCTCCACTTTAACGCTTAATTTTTTAGGACAGTTTCCATGCGCGCGAGTCGCTTTTTATTTGCAACGTTAAGAGAAACCCCAAACGATGCTGAAGTTATTTCACATCAGCTTATGCTTCGTGCCGGGATGATTCGTAAATTGGCTTCAGGTTTATACACTTGGCTGCCGATGGGCGTTCGCGTATTAAATAAAGTTGAAGCGATTATCCGCGAAGAGATGGATCGTGCTGGTTCACTTCAAGTCCTGATGCCTGTCACTCAACCCGCATCTTTATGGGAAGAATCAGGTCGTTTCGTACAATATGGTCCAGAACTTTTACGTTTTAAAGACCGTCATAACAATGACTTTGTACTTGGCCCTACACATGAAGAAGTGATTACAGATCTTGCTCGCAATGAATTGAAAAGCTATAAGCAATTGCCTGCAAACTTCTACCAAGTACAAACCAAATTCCGTGACGAAATCCGCCCTCGTTTCGGTGTGATGCGTTCACGTGAATTCATCATGAAAGATGCCTATTCTTTCCATGTTGACCAAGCTTCTTTACAAGAAACCTATGACAAGATGTATGCAGCTTACTGCAAGATTTTCACGCGTTTAGGTTTAAATTTCCGTCCAGTTCAAGCGGATACAGGTTCAATTGGTGGTTCTGGTTCACACGAATTCCACGTCCTTGCGTCTAGCGGCGAAGATGACATCGCATTCTCTACAGAGTCAGATTATGCTGCTAACGTAGAAATGGCGGAAGCAGTATTAGTAGGTGAACGTGCTGCTCCGACTAAAGCACTTGAAATTGTTGATACACCAAATCAGAAAACCATTGCTGAGGTTTCTGAATTCCTTAAATCAGACCCTACTCAATCTGTCAAAGCATTATTGGTCCAAGGTGTTGCTGAAGAAGGTAAAGCTGCACCAGTGGTTGCCTTGTTCCTACGTGGCGACCATGAACTGAATGAAATTAAAGCAGAAAAACACCCATTAATTGCTGCTCCTTTAACTTTTGCAACTGAAGCACAATTAGCTGACTTAGGCTTAACTGCTGGTTTCTGTGGCCCTCAAGGCTTAACCGAAAAAGGCATTACCGTTATTGTTGACCGTGCAGCGTCTGTACTTTCAGACTTTGTTGCTGGTGCAAACCAAGTCGATAAACATGCTGTAGGTGTAAACTGGGAACGTGATGCACAATACACCGAAGTTTATGACCTTCGTAATGTTGTTGAAGGTGACCCTTCTCCAGACGGTCAAGGTACAATCTTGATTAAACGTGGTATCGAAGTTGGTCATATCTTCCAGTTGGGTCAAAAATACTCTGAAGCGCTTGGCTGCAAAGTTTTAGGTGAAGATGGCAAACCTCTCGTTGTGACTATGGGTTGCTACGGTATTGGTGTAACTCGTGTTGTTGCTTCTGCGATTGAACAAAACTTCGATGACAAAGGTATTATTTGGCCGTCTGCAATTGCTCCTTTCGAAGTTGCTATTGTGCCAATGAATGCGCATAAGTCACCACGTACAATGGAAGCAGCTGAAGCACTGTATGCAGAATTAACTGCTGCTGGTTATGATGTTCTTCTTGATGATCGTAATGAGCGTCCTGGTGTTAAATTCTCTGATATCGAGTTAACAGGTATTCCACACCGTATTGTCATTGGCGAGAAAGGTTTGGATGCTGGTACATTTGAGTACAAAGGTCGCCGTGATGAAGAATCAAGCAACCTCAGTAAAGAAGACCTTTTAGCGAAAATTGCAAAATAATTTGCGCTAAACATAAAAAATCCCGCTACGTGCGGGATTTTTTATGTCAAATATTTTAAGCCTTAACAGAATTTCAGCCCCCCGAAGCAGTTAGAACGAAACTCCTGTCCAGAAAGTTTCAAATTGGTTAATGGGAAATCAATTAATGACGGGTTTTTAATCTCTTTAACATCTAAAGCCGAACCTGCAACACAACCAAAGAGTAAATCTCCACAGTTACGAACATTGGTACTTAGGTCATGGTTAATTCCGGCGATCGTTTGTTTCAACACTTCATCTGTAATCGCCACTTTATCTGATGGTGTAATACTGCCCAAATCAACTTCATCTTCCATCGCCAACCACCACCCTCTTTCTGCTGCGACTGCAGCACCAGGCCAGAGTATTTTTTGAGCTTGCAAAGAAAGCGAAGCAGGGTTATTTAAATATAGTGCGTGAATCAAACCTAAACTTTGATTTACCGTAATATCGGTTTTTAGCCCAGTAAGATACCCCGTCACATCTTTATCCAAATTAATGTTTAAACCGAGTAGAGAGATTTGAGCTACTAATGGACCACTAAAATCTAGACGATCAACAGTTCCTGTACCCTTTAACTGTACATCTGTCATTCGATTCCCACTTACAACAGTGGCTGGAATCGTAAAAGGAGCTGTGGTTGATTTTAAATTAAAGGAATAATTATCTGATTTGTAGTGAAGCGGTAGATCAACTTCAGCACCAAATAATGTCCCCTTAACTGCTCCTTCAATATATTGCTGCGTAGAAGCATAGTCCATCACACGCTCGGCAGTTGTTGCAACACCCGCAGACGCTTTTGTTTTCATATAACCACTAAAGGTATTGATACCATTGGGTGTATTGCTATTTTCTGTACCTAACGTCATTAATCCAGAAATTTTTTCAGCGCTCAAACGAAAGCCCATCACTTCACGTGTTGCAGCTGATTTCGGATCTTTAATTGCAATTTCGATAAAAGGATTGGTCAGCAAAGCAGAAGTTGCCGCACGTTCATCCGACGTATAATTGCTATTTGCAGGCAATCCACTCAGTGAAATATGATCAATATCAATATCACAAGCACCTGAGCCATTTGCACCACCACAACCCAATTGGAGCTTTTTAATATTAGCATTGAGCTCCATTTCAGCTTCCAAACCAAGTTTATAAAAGCCAACTTTGGATTGGTCAACGGCTTGTCCACTCTCATCCACAGAATTATACCCCTGCGTATATTCCATGGAGAGTAAAGCTTGACCATCAACTTTTGATAAGCTTTCATCATCTAAAGCCATCATTGCATGAGATAAGCTACTCATCGCAAATGTCGAGAATATCAAACCTCTGATTAACTTCTTTTTCATAACAAATTCCCTGTTCGTTATTTTATTTATTTCTTATTGATTTAATTTTACTAGCGTGGAGTAATCCCCATCGTACTTCGCATTGTTCCACCGGTTAGGGCAATATCCGCCATCTTTTGCATATTGCCATTTGTTAACATCGAAACTTCTGCACGAAACGCTTTAGACATATTATTGGTTGGATTGAATTTTACCTGATTATCAAACTCTACCGAATCTTGTTTCATTTTAATTCGAGCATCAAAGCCTAGATCGCCCTGCATTTTATTAATATTGATACTTGAAGCTGAAACGACACCGCTGGCATTTACATCTTCATTCATCAAACTTAAATAGCTTCCCATAACTTTTTGATCTTTCTTTTCAGCATCAGTTAATGCTTTAAATTCAAAGCTTCCACGGAAAGATAAATAATTATTTTCTGCACTGTCATTTAGACCCGGTACTATAAATAGCTCACCTTTACCATCAAGTTTAAACGCAATATTCGTCAACACATCATCACGTTTAGAGAAATTATCTAAAGGTACTGTAGTCCCACATTTGGCAGAAGCTGTAGTCGCACAGTTATAGGTTGAACCCGGAAGTTGACCAATCGCTAACTCGGCATTAGCTGCAATCAATAAATTATCTGCACGTACATAGATGCCATCATTTTCATAACCAATCACACCATCAGATTGAATAAGTGCATTGATGTTTCTTAAGCCTGCATAATAATTGACTTCTTGACCATTAATACCTTTTTTACCATCAATCAAAATAATGGATGTTGTACTTGGCGTTCCTGTTTTTTTATCAACACCATAACCATCTGTGCTCATCACAAGGTTATAGCCAATACCTGATTTTTCAGCCGCATTTTTATAACTGTATTTTTTCTCTGATAATGCAACGTTGGCATTCATATTATAAATCGGGATACCAATCCCCCAACTGTTGTCATTACTTGCAATTGCAGCAATTGAGTTATCCGAAATAAATCGTGCGGTACGCGCGATGGACTGAAAATCCATACCACGAATCGCCACAAGTGCAAAATTTCCACCCGCCGTTTGATTTGACAGATTCTGGGTTAAAACATTATTGGTTAAACCTAATGTCGCTTTTAATTTATCATTTACCAGAAAATCAAGGCTTTTTGCTTGAATGGTATTGATATAAATATCGCCAAAATCAATATAGGCATTTTTATCAGCAACTAAAGACGTTAAATTAGAAAATTCAATGGCATAACTACCAATACCCGTATGGCCAATTTCTAAGGTTGTCGGTGCTTGACCTGCAACAAGACTCGGATCATCTTTTGAAGTGAAATCCGCGCGCACACCTAAATGTAAACCACCTGAACCAACGGACTCATATCCTGAAGCTTTCGTTGCTAGACCAAAATCTTTAATTCCTTCTTGATTGGCATTTAAGGCAACTCGTGCATTAGTGACAGCACCCGATGCTCCCATACGAATTAAATTGCGCTGTGCACCACCATCGGTACCGTATCGTAAATCGATATTAACGCCGGGGTTTGTAGCATCGCTACGTGAGCTATGTACATCTGAAGTGTCCTTGACCCGCCCCAAATTGACCGTATGGTCTTTGCTCCCTGTGGATTTTGTGGTGAGAACAATGCCTTCATCAGCTGCAACATACATGTAACCTGAACCCGCAAAGTTAAAGTTAAAGTCCTTTAAGGTTACACTATGTCCATTCATACCATGACTAATGCTGGCATTTTGCAATTGAAATTCCATATACGCCGTATCATTACGGTTAAATAGACCATTGCTGGTTTCAAGTAATACCTTTAAAGGTGAAGATGTTGCAATCGTAAGTGAACCTAAATTTTGTGTAGGCGTTTGGCACGTTGTGCCTTGACACAGCAACATAATATTTTGTGCAACAGCCGTAAATGGGCTGACACTCGCAACTATACGCATGCCTACACCAGCATCCGTAGTCCCGACATCAAAATCTAATTTTGATGTAATGGTGCTTTGTCCAACGCCATCTATTTGCACATTGTGCAAACCCATTTTCATCTTATTTTGGTCAGTTGGGTCAACCCAATTTAACTGATCAACTTTGACTCTAGAAACTTCATGGGTAATCGAAATACCATCTTGGCCAGTAACTGCACCCAAGCTTTCATCGGTCATCGCTTCAAAAGCATAGGCGTGTTGAGCAAGTAAAATACTGGTTGCGAGTGCCGTTAAAGTTGTTATTTTTTTCATCACTATATCCTTATATTCAGTCACAGCTGATTAACAGCGACCTGCACCATTTCCAGTGCAGTTAAAACTGAAGATGTTTAACTTTCCACTCATGTGCATGTTGCCATGCACATTAACACCCATAAATCCTTGTTCTGAACCACGATCAAAATCAGGCACTGCTAAAGTTGAAGTTGTTCCATCAGCTTTCTTTTCGGTATAGGTCGTATAAGTACTGGTATTTTCATAACCTTCCTTACCTGTCGTCCCTGTTTCCACCGCCAACGTAGCAAAACCTAAATTTCTAATTTTTAATGGCTTATCATCATAAAATGTCAACTGCATAGCCGTTTGTGGATTGCCTTCACGATTGATAATCGTCACACCATCTAGTGAAAATTGATCGATCTGTAACGTTCCTTGAAACTGTTTAAACACCAACCATTTCTTATTACCATTTGCATCCACATGATTATTGGGCGCAAGTGCTAAGCGACAAAACTCATTGGATGAACATTGATATCCATAAAAAGCTTGAGTCGTTTTTCCATTCGCATCCATGATAGAAATGTGGTTTTTCGACATATCATTGGCGTATTGATGGTTTAATGAAAGTGTCCAACTGAGATCAGCACCGCCTTGACCTGTTGCAGCAGTGAGTTCGGTATTATCCATAGACACTAAGCCTGCATGAGTTTGTGTCAGTGCAGCACAAACAACAGCGCATAAAATTTTATACATTTAATTTCTCCTACAGCCCTGTTGTTCTTATTTTTAAGTGCTGAATCAATACGCCATCTATGGCAACAGATCCTAAATTCGTGCTTTGTCCATTGACACCTTTAAAGACCACACCTGTCGCCGTATCCGTACTTTTTGCATTCAGCAGATTACCAGGCAAGCGCTCTACTGTACCGATTGCAATACTACTATGTGTTGCATTACGCCCTTGATATAGTGCTGTCGCATCTGAAGAGTTTGCTTTTAACTCCGTACCACAACTATAGACGTTACAGGTTGAACCTTTAAAGTCAGCAGCGGTTAAACCCGATGTACCTGTGGTATTACCCGGGATATCCGTATAGTAAGTATAAATTTTACTGTAAATAGAAGGTACATTTGGAATACGAGTTACTTCCAGAATAATATTTCGACCTTCTGAACCCACAATAAAGGGCTGATACATATTTCCTAAAACTAAATTGATATTTGGGCTATATAAATATAGACCTTCAGTTTCATGAAAGATTGGAGCTGCAGATCGATCCATCGCTGGTGTCGCTGCAGTACCATCATCCAGTTCGGAGCGTGCAGCTGTACTGATACGCATACCGCGAGCATCCAAATCACCGTCATTGATACTCAGTGACTCAGCACGATCATTGGTATTAATACGAATTAAACTGGCTAAACCTAAAGTTTGGTTATAGTTGGTATTTGTTGATTTTAGGGTTTGAAAAATTCGAACTTGTGAACCATTAAAACTCAAACCATTCGCAACAATTTGAGTCCGTAACCGATAATCTTTATCTAAGCCACTGGTCGGCGCACCGGTAATCGGATCGACGACATTACTTGAATTTAAAGACCGTGAAAATACATCCATCCACAAACCAAGCTTGATGTTGTTAGATGCATCATCTGCCGCAATTTTCTTTAATGGTGCCTCAATCGCTAAGTAACCAACATTCCCCTTATTATCTTTCGCAAATTGTTCAACATCTTGATTCCCCGCATGGAAAAGCCATGGGTTTTCTGCTGTACCCCAATTAAATCCTTGGTCTGTATAGCGCGTTGCTAATGAACTTTTGCCATTTTTATCTTTGCTATTGGACAGGGCTAAACCATATATAAATACATCTGCTTTCGATCTGAGACTCGATACGGTCGCAGTCGAAGCAATTTGTTTTGCTGTAATCTCAGCATTTTTCTTCACGGTTGCTAATGCTGCATCGCTTGCCTTTTGAGCTTCAAGCTTGGCATAGTCCGTTGCCAACTGATTGAGGGTTTCTGCAGCTTTGGCATTTAACTGAGCATCTTTTGTTGTATCAATAATATTTGAACGTGTAATTTTTCCCGAGACATAATTTTTATAAAATGTCGAAGTGGTCGGTAAATTACCCGTACTATTGTTACCGTATAGTAACTCAATCATTTCATAGGTATTTTTTAAAGCGGCAGCTTGAGACTTTTCTTTTAAGAACGGTGTAATTGATTCTTTCGTTGTGCCATCGTTTTCAAAAGATAAGCCAGCCGATGAACCATCATAATAATCTGCATAACGCTGATCGTAATATGCCTTCATCGTTGGTGATTCAAGATAAGACTGTACTAATCGGCCACGATATTCTGTTGAATATGTTGCTATGGTTTCATTGGTAATACGTGTAGCATTATTGGTCTCATAGGTGCTTTTAGAACTTAAGAAAGTGGAGTCATAAACACCGTTATAGCCCGTAACTCGGCCTTGCTGATAAGCATCAACATAAGCTGCTTTGTAGATTTTATCGTAAGCACGCTGCCCTAGTTGTTCATAGTTTTCACCTGTAGGAATAATCCGAATAAAACCTGTATCGTTTTTCCCAGGATCAACCATACCAGACGCATAACTAGAAGCCGTAGAACGGTCATTTGGCCCTTGAAAGACCATTTTGAAATTCTCTAAAGTGAGTGCAACACCTTCACCAGTTGTGGCTGAAAGTGCTTCATCTGATAAATCTTGAAGCGCATAAACAGATGGTGCAGCAAAAATGCTGACTGCGGCTGCTAAGCAACTCTGGCGGAATAACTTAGCCTGGGTGAATTGAGTCATCTCGACCTTCCTTTTATCAGATGCTCTGCATCTCTCTTATATTTATTCCTGAGAACTGGCTTTGATGTTATTGTCCATTTATTCCTTAAATGGAGACTTGTGATAGACCAGTCACTTAACTTTTTATTATGCTGAATAATTACTCAATTGCAAAAACTTCCCCACCGAATGGTCTATTTTCCGATGAATGACCCAACAAAAAAGCGGGCTAATTCGCCCGCTTTTTTAAACTCAATCCGAAGGATTAAGCTTTCGGTAATGTCACACCGGTTTGACCTTGGTATTTACCACCACGGTCTTTATAAGAGGTTTCACACACTTCATCTGATTCGAAGAACAACATTTGTGCGACACCTTCACCCGCGTATATACGTGCAGGTAAGTTGGTTGTATTCGAAAATTCTAAAGTCACGTGACCTTCCCACTCTGGTTCAAGAGGCGTCACATTGACAATAATACCGCAGCGCGCATAGGTTGATTTACCTAAACAAACGGTTAACACATTACGTGGAATACGGAAATATTCGACTGTACGTGCTAGTGCAAACGAGTTTGGCGGAATGATACAAACGTCTGATTCGATATCAATAAAGCTTTTATCGTCAAAGTTTTTAGGGTCAACAATTGCTGAATGAACATTGGTAAAGACTTTAAATTCACGAGCACAGCGCACGTCATAACCATAGCTCGACACGCCATACGAAATAAGCTTTTCGCCATTTTCATCATAACGGACTTGGTTTTCTGCATACGGTTCAATCATGCCGTGTTTTTCGCTCATTTCGCGAATCCAACGATCAGACTTAATAGCCATTTATCTCTATCCAAAAACTTAAATCAATTATTGCGTGGTACTTTAACTGAAATCCGACTTAATGAAAATAAGCTTTGCCGAACTAAGCGGATTTAGTCATTTTCAAATCAATTTAGAGTTTTAAAATCGCAGAATAACTCAGTGGAATCGAAAAACTAACCAAGACCAATGACGCTGTTCGTTGTAAATTGGCTTGATTGAGCCAACTAATTTTATTCGACGCCAAAACTGAACCGAGGAAAGTCCAAAAGAATGCTATTGGAACGATCAACAGCAAGAAAATCAGCATGTGTGCTACGTAATACTGCACATTTTGCCAAGCCAATGCAGGAAAAATCGCAGATGCAAATAATAGTGCTTTAGGATTTAATAAAGTTGCAACAAACAATTCGCGTGCACGAATACCCTTTTGATTAAAATTTTCAGCAACAGTTGCTGTACGCCATAATCGCATAGCCAAAAATAGAATATAGCCGGCACTAAACAATTTCAGAATGGTCGGCAGTAAAGGGAGATGTACGGAAATTTTACCAATGAGAAAACCCCATAGGCTAATCGAAATAAGATAACCAAAAGCTTCCGCTGGAATGAGTCGGAATGATTTACGTAGCCCAACTTGAATACCCGAAGATGCGAGTAACGTATTGGTTGGTCCCGGCGTTAACAAAATACTGATAACTAGACCAATAAAAAACCATGAAATCATACTTTGACCTCAAACTTAATCCGCGAAGATTAATTCAGTTGTTTCGTATTAGCAAAATAAAAAATAGAAACGCTTATAAAAAACTCCTTATTTAATTATAAATTCAGTAACTTAAATAGAAAAACAAAACCTTAGCTGAACAGTCATTCAGAGCACCTTACAATTCAAAGAAATATCTTGAACTTATATTTATTAATAGAAATTTCACATGATTCCATGTATACCCTACAGTTTTTACACGTAACAAAATATTATTAAAATAAACGATATAGCTCAATGCCATTCTTACGCATAACCATTATTTATTGGAGACTAAAAAATCAAAAAAAAATACTTTTCAAAAATAATTGATTAAGTTATGTTCAATTGAGTAGTGGAAATTAAAATTAAAGCTCATCAAATCAATATTCAAAATTTATGTGTAAAAGGACGTTTCTATGAACCAATGGACAAAACTCACGTTACTCTCGGTTACTTTGGCGTGTATTACTGCTTGCTCAAATGATCAATCTACTTCAAAAAATACCACGGAAGGAAAAAGCGCAGAAACTGCTACATCTGACAAACTTCAAACCAAGTTCGTAACCATTGCAACTGGTGGGGCATCAGGACCTTACAATGTGATTGGGACAAGTCTTGCAGAAATTTATAACAAAACCTTTGGTGTAAATTCTAAGACTCAAACTACAGGTGCATCCGTCGAAAACTTAAACCTTCTGAAACAGAATAAAGTTGAAATGGCATTTGTTATGAGTGACAGCTTAACAGAAGCACTGAACGGAACAGGAAGTTTCGCAAATGGTAAAGTTGAGAATGTCAGCCAAGTCGCAGCGCTTTATCCCAACTACGTACAAATCGTAACCTCTAAAAAATCAGGGATCAAAAATATCGAAGATTTGAAAGGTAAACGTATCGCTGTAGGTGCACAAAATTCAGGTGTAGAAGTAAATGCACGTACACTGTTGAATGGTTTTGGAATCACCTATAAAGATATTAAAGTTGATTATTTAGGCTATGCTGAAGCCGCTGATGCTTTAAAAGGTGGCAAGCTTGATGCTGCATTCCTGACTAGTGGCATTCCAAATTCATCACTCATGGAACTTCAACAAAGCTTTGATCTACAGTTAGTTTCAATCAATGCAGATAAAGTCAAAGAAATAGCTAAAGATCAAAGTTATTTCTTACCGATGATTATTCCAAAAGGCACATATGGCAATACTGCGGACATTCAAACTGCCGCAATTAAAAATGCATTAGTTGTTCGCACAGATATATCGGATGATGATGTCTACAAACTAACAAAAACTTTCTTTGACAGTTTGCCTCAATTGGCAACTTCACACCAAGCAGCAACAGAAATCACGCTTGAAGGTGCTCAACAAGGCCTTGTAGCGCCTCTACATCCAGGCGCGAAACGCTACTATGATGAAGTGGCTAAAAAATAATAAGCTTCAAAAAAATGCAGTTTATACTGCATTTTTTATATTGTTCTTCTTAATCTATGCTAGCTATCCAACACTGTATACGCAGGTTAGAGTTGAAACTGATATATGCAAAATTTCAACTGATCAATTTGATTTACAGTGGAAGCATTCAGTAGAAAAGACGGCTTGGTCTGAACAATATCAGCGTCAAAAGAATAAGTTTTTACTGCGCCACACCGATTTGATTTCATTTGGTGCAGGTACACCCTCAAATTATCCCATTGAGTTTCAAAAAAATGGTGTGATTAGAATGCGGGTCAATCAAAATATAGATGAAATCAACTGGGTGATTTCTAGAAATATGCAAGGCACGATCCTCGCTGACCAAAAAATTTGGTCTATTTTTCAAAGTTACCCAGACTATAGTTTGGTCAACATCTCGGTTCAATATCAACCCAAATGGAAGTCTTGGTGGATTGGAGAATGCCTATGAATTCCAAAGAAGATAAAGTTGTATTAGAACAACTCGATGAGAAACAACAACAAGCCATATTAGAAAAATTTGATCGGGAATCTGTTACTCGAATCAATATGAGCAAATCTGTTACCTACTTTGTTGCATTTGTAGCGATCTTTTATTCATTATTTCATTTATTTATTACGTTTAATCCTTTACCTGAGTTAATACAGCGTGCAGCCCATGTCGCTATTGGCCTAGCACTCATTTTTTTACTCTATCCAGCTCGTCAAACAAGCTCCCGACAGCATATTTCACTTCTCGATTGGTTCTTGGCTTTGCTTTCCATCTTCAGTTTTTTATATTTATGGAAAGAATATCAATCTATTATGACCACTCGAGGTGGTATTCCAAATACCTTAGATATCGCGTTTGCAATTATGAGTGTGGTATTAGTCATAGAAGCAACTCGCCGGGTCATGGGGTGGATGTTGCCCATTTTAAGTTTAATTTTCCTGACCTATACATTTATCAGTCACTTTGATTGGATGCCAGATCGATTACTTACTCGCCCTTATACAATCAGCGACATTTTCGGACATATGTATTTAAAAACCGAAGGCTTATATTCTTCGGCAATTGGTGCATCCGTCACCTTTATTTTCTTATTTATCCTTTTTGGTGCTTTTCTTGCAAAATCAGGTATGGGGAAATTATTCAATGATCTTGCCATGGCGCTGGCTGGACATAAACAAGGTGGGCCTGCCAAAGTTGCTGTAATTTCAAGTGGATTTATGGGCAGTATTAATGGCACTGCTGTTGCCAATGTTGTTGGTACAGGCTCATTTACTATTCCATTGATGAAAAAGATTGGTTATCACAAGAATTTTGCTGGTGCCGTTGAAGCCAGTGCATCCGTTGGTGGACAAATTTTGCCACCAGTCATGGGTGCGAGTGCCTTCATTATGGCCGAAACAACTGGCGTGAGTTATGGCACAATTGCACTAGCCGCCTTATTACCTGCTTTATTGTATTACCTTGGCGTCATGGCTCAAGTTCATTTCCGTGCGGGTAAAGATGATCTGAAAGGCGTACCTAAAGCTGATTTACCTAAAGTAAAAGAAGTTCTAAAAGAGCGTGGACATTTACTTATTCCAATTTTGGCACTGGTCTTTTTCTTATTTCAAAATATTCCTGTGAGCTATGCTGCTGTCTACACCATCGTCCTGACCATCTTTGTAGCAGCTTTAAGAAAATCAACACGAATGGGTGTAAAAGATATTTTAGATGCGCTCGTTGATGGAGCCAAACAATCATTATCTGTGATGGCTGCTTGTGCTGTCGTTGGTATTATTATCGGCGTAGTAAGTCTGACAAGTTTTGGTTCAGTAATGACTTCTTCAATTATGAGTTTAGGTGCAGGTAGTCTCTTTCTCACTTTATTTTTAACCATGATTGCATCGATGATTTTAGGCATGGGGCTTCCATCTATTCCGGCCTATATCATTACTGCCACCATGGCAGCACCAGCACTCGCAAACTTTGATATCCCTGTATTAGTCGCGCATATGTTTGTGTTCTATTTTGGTTTATTTGCAAACATCACCCCACCAGTTGCCCTTGCCGCCTTTGCGGGCGCAGGAATTGCAGGCGGTGATCCAATGCGCACTGGGTTTCAGGCCTTAAAACTATCTCTTGCTGGTTTTATTGTTCCATTTTTATTCGTTTATAACCCTGCCATGCTGATGATTGATACCACCAATGTTGCAGTCAATGCTCGAGAATTTGCCTTTCCTGCATGGACAACTATAGTGAGTATTACTGTCACTTCAGTGATAGGAATTCTCGCTTTAGGCTCCGCAGTTGAAGGTTATTTCAAGACTTATCTCAACTGGTTCTGGCGTATTTTTTTAGGTGTGGGTGCGCTGTGTATGATTATTCCAGAAACCATTACAGATATTGTAGGCATTATCATGGTCATCATCGCAATTACGGTGAATATTATCACTGCTAAACGTAAAGCAAACCCGTCTCTTTCCTCCTAAAAAACCAATTAAAAAGCCCGGTAATTACCGGGCTTTTTAATTTCTTAGACTAAGGCGTACCCTCATTTGATGGGTGGGTTTTAATGACTTCAAATAATATTTAAAATTATTTGTTCCTCTATATTTTTTCAATGCTAAGCCCCTTGTAACAGAGGACATTTGGCAAAAAATCTAAGACACAATGCGTTTGTACAGTTACTGCCGTTCAAAGAATTGATCCTAGCCAAAATAATAGAAATATCGTGAAAGCTATTTTGTAAAAACTAAGTACAAACGCGACATCCTTTGATATGCCTCAAGAATTTTATCCTTGGCAGACGGCTTATAATCGCAGGAAAAATAAGAAATTGTGCAAATCGTTTTTTAGATGTGTAATTCATAGACATCGTTGAATGTCTAAAGTTCAGTACTCATAATTTTCAAACACTCCCAATACCACGTTATAAAAAATCTGGCACGAGGCCAGATTTTAATACGATCAACTTAAATTTCAGTTCACCCTTAGAAAATACGGTTTTTATCTTTTTCAGCCTGAGGTAATGCATCTGCAACTTTTTGTGCAATCGCCATGTAGCTTTCAGCAGCATCATCACCAGCAATCACGGACGGTTTCCCTGCATCGGCATTTTCACGAATTTGTACGTTCAGCGGTAAACGGCCTAAGAGTGGAATGTCGTATTGGGCTGAAAGTTGGTCGCCACCACCTGTGCCAAAGATTTGCTCTTCATGTCCACAGTTTGAACAGATATGGGTCGACATATTTTCAACCACGCCCATCACGGGGATGTGTACACGGTTAAACAACTCAATACCTTTGGTTGCATCCATTAATGCAACGTTTTGTGGTGTCGTCACAATCACAGCACCTGTCACCGGTATACGCTGTGCAAGCGTCAACTGAATATCACCTGTGCCTGGTGGCATATCAATGACCAATACATCCAGATCAGGCCATAAAGTTTGGTTAAAGAGCTGCATTAACGCCCCTGTCGCTTTTGGCCCACGCCAAGCCACTGGCGTATTGTTATCTCCAGTTAAGTGACCAATTGAAAGCACAGCCATACCATAGGCTTCGATGGGAACAAATTGCTCAGCTTCAATCATAGGCGTACGGCCAGCGTTACCGAGCATAGTTGGAATACTTGGACCATAGATATCCGCATCTAAAACGCCAACTTTTAGCCCCAATTGCTGTAATGCCAAAGCTAAGTTAACTGTCGTGGTTGACTTACCCACACCACCTTTGCCTGAAGACACTAAAATTACATTTTGAATGCGTGGATGTTTCGGTACATCACGCTGTTGTGGAGCGGCTTTTTGAATCGGTGGGTCATTCGGATCAACTTCGGCAGGTGCTTCGGGTGTTTTCGCAGACGCATCCACAACTGGAGGTAACTGGCTTTTTGCTGCTGAACTTTCAGCTTTTTCTTGGCTAGAACAGCTTTCACCTTCTGCATGGTGATGACCGCAACCACCCGATGTATGTCCAGTCTTTTGCTGAATCACGTGCATATTTAATTCTGTGATGCCACATTTTTCCAATGCATCGGCCAAATCATCATGAATTTTTTGTAAGTCATCGGCTTCTGAAGGAAAGGTATTAATCGTGATCTGCAAGATCTGACCTTGCACATTTACCTGTGTAATACGGTCTTTTAAAGCATTATTTGAATTGGGAAGTACATAGTTTTGTAAAACCTGTTGGATTTCCTCTTCTTTCACCTCTTGGGAGGGTGAAAACACAGATTTTAGAGAAGAAAGCCACGACATTATGTTGTCTCCAAACAGGAACATCAAAAGATAATAGCGATAGTTTACCTGTTCATCTGCCCCAGAGTAAGAGGGAGATGAATGACTTATCCCTATAAGCTTATAAAGTTGAGTAATTTAGTCAGCTTTCAAGCAAGTTTTCAAGCGTGCGCCACTTAAAATGCCCTTGTAGTTGATCTATGCGGCTAAACCAAAGCCATTAAATTTTAAATTGATTACATATCAACCATACTTTTACAGCGTAATTTCAGTTTATATTTCAGTCGTTTCAACAGAATAATCATAGTAATGGATGTGCTATCTAAAGGCACATTTTGTGCTTTTTAGTTTTTAAAATGGGGATGACGATGTATCCGAAGACTATCTATAAGAAGAATATTTATAAAACGACTTTATGTGCCTTGATGCTCCTGACTTCAGCAGCCTATGCAGAAATTGCGACTGAAGCCATTCAAACACCTGACCGACAAACTGTGGCGATTGGTGATAGCATCGATCTCATGCGCTCGCGTATGCAAGCTTCTCCGATGAAAATGGTGTCTTATCCGCTGCAAGAGAAAAATCTGCCTGCGAAACTAGCGGTAGATTACACCTATGAAATTTCCAATATGCGCTATGTGATTACCATAGTCGATGATCAAGTCAAAAATATTAAGACAGAAAATTTAGATGGATTAAAACAATGAAATTTAAAAAAGCCGCTCAAGATAGAGCGGATTTTTTCATCAAACCTAATTAAGCTTGGTCATCTTTTTTAAACTTATGCAGTGTGTCAGAGGCTTTCTTTTTTAACTCGTCAAATTTCTCTGTCGCCTGCACTTTTAGTTCATCAAATTTTTCGACAGCCTCATGTTTAAGTTCGGCGGCTTTGACTTTGGCTTCATCTAATTTGTGACTGGCTTCAGCCTTGAGATGCTCAAATTTATCTTTGGCTTCATTACTCTGCTCGGTATGTTCATGCTTGGCATCATTTAAGGCTTTTTCGCCTTCGAGTTTTAACTCTTCAGCTTTATGCTTTGCACCATCGAGGGCTTTTTCACCTTCAAGCTGAGCTTCTTTGGCTTTGAGCTTTAGATCATCACCCAATTCTGACGCTTTATCTTTCAATTGATCAATTTTATTTTCAGTTGTCATCGTTCTCGCCTCTTCTCTGTTATTGTCTAACAATAGTTATAACGTGCTTTGACGGGATGACCTTAAAAATATGCATTTAGAAACAATTGAGCTACATGACGTTGCATTTATACTTTTTGGCATAAGTTTAGGATTTAAAATTGATCCGAGTTTAAATGTATTAAATCATTGAAAAATATAAAGGCTATTTTTATTGTATTGATATTCATCAATATAAATTAAGCAAAAGGAATAACGGTAAAGCCCCTAATGACGCACTTTACCGCTACATAAAAAGATTATTTGCTGACTGTGCTCATAAAACTAACTGCTGCAAATAACCAAATAAAGAGTACAAAGCTACGACCTTGATTGAAATGGGTAAGCTCTGTTCCATGTAAAATATTATGGCGCGTCATCGCAACTGTTGAACTGCTATCCATTTGATAAGCAGCTAATTCAGCAAAATAATGATTCAGTTCATTGGCAATTTTTGCTTTATGCCAAAGACTCTTAATTTCACTGCCTTTAAGCCCCGGTACAATTTTATAGACATCGACAAACTTGGTACCGCTCTGCTTTAAAAAGCCCGTTTGAATCAGTACATCCGTTAAAATGCCTTCTAACTGTGCATACAAGACAGGGATACAACCGGCATGGAAATTCAGCTTATACAGTTTAAAAGCTTCAAGTAGAACCAAACGACGTTGCGCTTTATTTTCACCAATCTCTAAGGCATCAAAGGCTTTCAACATTTCTGTCTGAAAAAACTCGGTGTTAATCGCATCGAGTAAATGAAACTGTTTTTGATCTTCATGTTGATGAAGCAGTTGCCAAAAATACAATAAATTTAAAGCATCATTCGCTACTTTCATTTCTATGGGCTGATCTAGTTCATCGGCCAAAATATCGAAATAAGGCTCATCTTGTGCCAAATGACGCAGGGTTTGAATCAGTAAGGCATGCTCATCTGCAGAAATCTGTTCTAAATATTGCTGCGCATCTTTAATAATGTGATGCCCCAATTTATGACGCTGTTCATTTTGAGGAATACGAGTGATTGGCTGATCGTCATCATAGTCATCTTCATACATGGGCTTGTTACTCTTAGGCATCACAGTTATGCCTATTATCACTGTAATTGTGTCAGCAATATAGATTTTTTTACTTTTGCAAAGATTTCACCTATTCCCTTGTGCAAGTACTGGCTATCTCATGTAAAATTACAGCCCATTGCATAAATACGAATGAGAGAGTCATATCCGTGCGTAATATTTTAGTTACTAACGCCCTTCCATACGCGAATGGCCCAATTCATATGGGTCATTTACTCGGTTATATCCAAGCTGATATTTGGGTTCGTGCCATGCGTGCAATGGGTCATAACGTGACTTATGTATGTGCGGATGATGCTCACGGCACAGCGATTATGCTACGTGCGGAAGCCAATGGTATTTCGCCTGAACAGCAAATTGCCAATGTGCAAAAAGAACATGAACGTGACTTTGCTGGCTTTAGAGTTGACTTTGACCATTACGACTCAACTAATAGCCCTGAAAACCAAGCACGTGCTTCTGAGATTTATATCAAAAACCGTGAAGCGGGCAACATTGCAGTACGCCCTGTGACGCAATTGTTTGACCCTGAAAAAGCAATGTTCTTGTCGGATCGTTTCATTAAAGGTACATGCCCGAAATGTAAAGCGGAAGACCAATACGGCGACTCATGTGAAGTGTGCGGTACAACCTACAACGCAACTGAGTTACTCAATCCAAAATCGACTTTGAGCGGTGCGACACCTGTAGAAAAATCTTCAGATCACTACTTCTTTAAACTGCCAAACTTTGGTGAATACCTGCAAAAATGGACAAGAGACGAAGGCCGTCTGCCTGTGTCAATTGCCAACAAACTCGATGAATGGTTTGAAGCAGGTTTGTCTGATTGGGACATCTCACGTGATGCGCCTTACTTCGGTTTTGAAATTCCTGATGCGCCAAACAAATACTTCTACGTTTGGGTTGATGCGCCAATTGGCTATATGTCGAGCTTTGAAAACTACATCAAGACTAAACGTCCTGATTTGAGCTTTGACGATTACTGGAAAAAAGATTCTAAAAATGAGGTGTATCACTTCATTGGTAAAGACATCGTTTACTTCCACGCGTTGTTCTGGCCTGCAATGCTTGAAGGTGCAAACTACCGCACCCCAACAAGCTTATTCGTCAACGGTTTCTTGACTGTAAATGGTCAAAAAATGTCTAAATCTCGCGGTACGTTCATTAAAGCGGAAACATATTTAGAGCATTTAAACCCTGAATATTTACGTTACTACTTTGCATCTAAGCTTTCTGACAAAGTTGAAGATTCTGACTTGAACCTTGATGATTTTGTTCAAAAAGTGAATTCAGACCTTGTTGGTAAAGTGGTCAACATCGCAAGCCGTTGTGCGAAGTTTATCAATACGAAATTTGATAACAAACTTTCTGCAACTTGTGCTGAGCCTGAGTTAGTTCAAAGCTTTATTGATGCAGGTGCATCAATCGCTGCTCAATATGAAGCACGTGAATTCTCAGCGGCAATCCGTGAAATCATGGCGCTTGCTGACAAAGCCAACCAATATATCGACGAGAAAAAGCCTTGGGCTTTAGCGAAAATTGAAGGCGAAGAACAACAAGTACATGACGTGTGTTCAGTAGGTATTAACCTATTCCGTCAATTGGCTGTTTACCTTGCACCAGTACTTCCTACCTTGGCAGCAGAAGTTCAAAGCTTCTTAAAATTAGAATCTTTCGACTTTGCGTCTGGTAAAACGATTTTGGTGGATCATGAAATTGCTCAATTCCAACCATTGATGCAGCGTGTAGACCCGAAAGCGGTTGCTGCTATGGTTGATGCATCTAAAGATTCTTTAGCTGCACCTGCGGAAGCACCAAAAGCTGAGAAGAAAAAAGAGAAGAAAGCTGCT
This sequence comes from Acinetobacter sp. YH12251, assembly GCF_013417465.1. NCBI lineage: Bacteria > Pseudomonadati > Pseudomonadota > Gammaproteobacteria > Moraxellales > Moraxellaceae > Acinetobacter > Acinetobacter sp. YH12251. Next base: position 47,283 of record NZ_VPDZ01000009.1, read on the forward strand.
GAGAAAAAGCCTGAACCTAAAGTCGGTGAAGCTGAAATTATTGGCATTGAAGACTTTATGAAAGTTGACTTACGTGTGGCTGAAGTTTTAGAAGCAGCTCACGTTGAAGGTTCTGACAAGCTACTTCAATTGACTTTAAATGTCGGTGAAGCTGAACCACGTAACGTGTTTAGCGGTATTCGTGAGTTCTACCAACCTGAAGACCTTAAAGGCAAATTGGTGGTAATGGTGGCAAACCTTGCTCCACGTAAGATGCGTTTTGGTATTTCAAACGGTATGGTTTTAGCTGCGGGTAATGGCGAAGGTGTTTGGGTGATTTCACCTGAAACAGGTGCTAAAGCTGGCGATAAAGTTTCTTAATTTTTAGACACTTACAAGAAGCCCTGCTATATTCTTAGTAGGGCTTTTTATTTAAGTAAATCAAATGAAATTAGAATTAAAAAAAATCAATGAAGCAATAAATGCTATTTCTTATTCAATTGATATTGAACAATATGATGAAGCATTGTTAGGTTCGGAGATGATGTTAATTGAACTTGGAAAGTATGAAACTACCGAAACAGTATTACATTTATTATTTAATTTAGCAGGGCAATTTATAGATGTAGGTACATCTTTAAGAAATAAAAATGCCGTTTCTAAAGGAATCCAAATTTTAGAAAAAAACTCAGAGTATTATGAAATTCAATCTAATATGAACTATTATTATAATTTAGCAAATGGAAAATTATCCTTAGCAAATGACTGTGGCTATTCCGAAGAAAAAGTAACTTTTAATAATATAGATTTATACAATGATGTAAAAAACCTATATTGGAAAGCATATAAATTAATTAAAAAAGAAAATGACTACGATTTATATCAGCAAAATATAATTAATCTTGCAAATACTCTAAAACAACAATTTCGTTTTTCGGAAGCCTTACAACTCTATAATTCCGTAATTCAAAAAAATACTCCCTATCCTCAAGCATGGCTAAATCGAACATCATGTTTAGAGCAATTCGATCAATTATTAGATCATCGCACTGAAAAAATGATTATTGAAATATTAAAAGGATATAGATTTGCTAGCGAATCTCCGTTAATCCCTAAAGCTTGGATACCCTATTACAATCACAAGATAGATTATTTAACCAAACAATTAAGTTCCAAAAATTTAGATATTGACGAATTAGAGACATCTAAAGAAATTTCCTCAATGTCTGAATTCCGACAATGGTGTATCAAAGAAAATTTAACTTTGAATATTCACGGCATGTATTGTTCATGTATAGCCAATGAGCGAGATAGTTTGACATTACTTGAAGGAGTTATTTCTTCTCAAAAGATTCTCAAATACGAACAATACTTAAACCGAATTAAAGCTGAATTTTCATTGGTTAGAGTTCTCTACTATGAATCTAAATTCACCGAGAGTTCCAAGCTTGATTTTGAAAGCTGTTATTCAGAATTAGATGAACATGAAATCATAAATATAAGATCGGAGAAACTTAGAACTTGTTTTAGATTATGTTTTTCTATTCTAGATAAATTAGCAATTTTCCTTTGCCAATATTTTGGGTTAACAATTAATAAAAATACGGCTTTTAATAATTTTTGGCATACAAACAAATTAGAACTTGAAGAAAAAGAAAATTTTGCTTTGATTGCAATTAATAGTCTTATATACGATCTGAATGAAAAAAATGGACAATTTGGATTTTATAAAATTTGGAGAAATTCTCTAGAACATCATATTTTATTTTTAGTTCCAAACTCATTTGAGTTATCTAGTGATACGACACATACTTATGTAAAAATAAGTGAGTTTGAAAGTAGTCTTCAGAATTTACTTCAATTTACGAGATCTGCTATTTTTTCGACTGTATTCGCCATTGTTGAAGATTTACGCCAAAAACAACCATCTGATCGAGAGAATTCAATAGAAATTACGGTTCACAAGAAAGATTTTGATCAAATTTACTAAAACCCATCCCCCCTTGCAAAGCAAGTGCTTCTCAGCTCCTAAAAGGAGAGAGAATTTCATGGTAAATTTAAAAATAAACCCAATAAAAAAGCCTCTATCAAAGAGGCTTTTTTGCTTCGTTCAATCACTTCATTCCAAAAATCAGCTTTAACCCAAGCACTGTCATCACTGCCCCAGCTGCCCGATCAAAACCCGCTTTAAACTTCAAATACACTTTGCGGGGTTTTTCTGCTGACAAAGCCACAGCGACCAATGAGCACCAGCCTGCATCGATAAAGAAACACAAAACTGGCAATACAAAGTAGAAATAAGTCGGAATCTCTTTCGGTAAAAGTGCCGTAAAAATACTGGCTAACATAATTGCAATTTTCGGATTCGACAACTGGGTAATTAAACCAGTGGTAAATGCACGACGGAGTGACATTTGCGAGCTGCTGGCATCACCTGCTTCAATCGGTTCTTTGGCATGTTTTATAATTTTAAATGCCATCCAAAGCAGATATAAACCACCACAAATTTTTAAAGCCAAATATGCAGAAGGTACAGCCAATAAAAATGCCTGCAAACCCAATACCGCTAAAAGCCCAAATATTGCAGCGCCCAAACCTGTACCAAGTGCAGTAAATAAACCGTGTTTACGTGAAATCGCAATGGAATTCTTCGCCACATAAATTGACGTTGGCCCCGGGCTCATTGCACCAAGTAATAGTGCTGCCGCAATCGAGCCTAATATCCAAAATGATTCCACTGTCACACCGTTTTCACTTAAATTCGTGGCAATTTTACAGACAGAATCTCTGAATTTCTCCCTATAATTTGCAGTGTTTATTTTAATTGACCAAATTTTTCACTATAAATAACTTGAATACTGCATTAATCCATCGCATGATCGCTAAAAGTACAAATTAATATCAAGACAATGAAATTAGCCGAAGCCCTACTTTTACGCAGTGACTTACAAACTAAATTGGCCTCGCTGCAACAACGAATCAATAACAACGTGCTCATTCAAGAAGGTGATGTACCTAGCGAAGAACCAAATGCTTTAATTCAAGAAGCATTTGCAGTAAATACAGAACTTTATGGTTTAATTGAAAAGATTCACGCCACCAATGCACAAGCTAAAACCGGTTCAGGACGCTGCATGCTTTCAGTGCTCAATGAACGTGATTTATTGACCCAGCAGCATCGTATCTTGCAACAAGCGATTGACAGCTCACGCCGTGAAAATGGTCGTTATAGCTCGAGTGAAATCCGTTGGATTAAAACCATTGCAGTGGCAGATTTACAGAAACAGGCCGATAGCATTAGTCAGCAACTTAGACAAAATAACTTAGAAATTCAGGCATCCAATTGGCAAATAGACCTGATAGATTGACCTGATTTAAGCATTTGAACCACGGTTCATTCCAGTTCGGGCATACTGGGCGAGTACAGAGCCTTTTTAAATGTTTGTAAGGCTTTAATCCAACAAACTAAACTGCAGAAGTAAGACGTCTACTTCAAAATGTTCACACATCTGACGTAGCACACTGCATCTGTGACTCTTTACATGTCACGTCTCACTACCGTGTACTGACAGTATGTCCACCCTAATTTTTTTACGGATCTATCTGCTAATCGTCATCTGCAGCGGCTTCATTGAGCGCAACATCGTCACGCGGTAATTTATAGTCATGGTCATTTACAGGGACACCGCCAATGATCATGGTGCGATGTTCATTTTGAGGACGATGCAATTCGTCTGTCGTATCACAGCCAACCATCCAAAAACTGCACAGGCACAGCATAGGCAGCACAGCCCGACTTAATTTGCGCATTGGACGCCCTCCATTTTTATAATTATCTTGTTTATAAATTCAGCATAGCATTTTTGTGCAGATATTCACCTTATTTATCTGCCGATTTAGGGTCAATTGTCAGTAATTATGTCTCGACGGTCTTTCCAATGCGGATGCAGATTGATGCCGATAGAAAAATATTTCCTTTTAAAAATAAATAATTGATTCATTTTATTTAACTACATAGAAGACAAGTTACAAAACTGCTATCGAATACGATTTTACTTCGGACACTTTTGTCCGTTTAATATCTAGATAAATTTAAAATGATGCTGTCAAAGAATAATGTCCACACGTCAACAACTCGCTGCACAAAATCGTGAAATCCTTTTAGAAGCTGCGATTGAGGTATTCCGTATTCACGGAATCAATGCGCCTCTACAACTCATCATGGATCAGGCTCAAGTTGGACGTGCGACGTTTTATCGTAATTTTAATGACCGTCGTGAGTTGGTACTCGCCTTAATGCAAGCTGCCTTGAACCGACTTGAACAGCGTGCGCTTAATTATGCACAGTTCGATGATGGATTTATTCGCCTCATTCAAGACCATATTTATAATATTCCCTATCTCACGGCTTTAATGGAATATTGGCGTGTGATCGATCGGAATGATCCCGCCATGGTTGAAATATACCAACGACGTGATGCCATATTGCAACCGATGATTGATCAGGCCATTCAAAATGGTCGCTGCCGAGCAGACTTTAAACCGGCGGACTATGCCATGGTCACCTCTATTTTGCGGGCAGCTTTGCAAGGCCATACCGAAGCAGATCAGGAAAAACTCGCCAAACGTGCCGTGGAATTTTTACTACTTGGTATTTGCGGGTAATACGTCATGTCCAAATCTCCACGTTTATTGGAACCTGCTCCGGATTGGACACCCGAAGAAAAACCGACTTTGCCCGGCTCTCCGGCTGCCATTGCACATCCCACCTATAAGCGATTTTTATACTTCTTTATCGGTTTATTTGTTGCGATCTCGGGGAGTTTAAGTAATGGATTTATCACGGCAAATTTACCCCTTCTACAAGGTGAATATGGTTTAACGCCTTCAGAAGCGGCATGGATTCCTGCGGCATTTGTTATGGCAAATGTCAGCTCTAACCTGATCTTATTTAAAGCCCGTCAACAATATGGACTTAGGCTATTTTCAGAAATTGGTTTGGTTTTATTTATCGCGGTGATGGTGCTGCATTTATTCGTCCATACCTATGAAATGGCAATTTTTGCACGGGTGATTAGCGGCTTACTTGCAGCTCCACTCAGTTCGCTTGGGATGTATTACATCATGCAAGCGTTTAAACGTGCTCATTTTGGTCGTGGGCTTTATCTAGCTTTGGGCTTTCAGCAGTTGGGGATTCCGCTGGCCTGGATCATGTCGCCTTATCTGGTCGATGTCAACGATTGGTCTATTTTTTACACCTTTGAATTAGGACTTGCCTTATGTTGTTTGGCGATGGTGGTCTCTCTAAAACTGCCACGAAGCCTACGTATCGAAGTGTTTGAAAAGCAAGATTTATTCACCTTTGCATTATTAGCACCCGGCTTTGCTTTGCTATGTATCGTGCTAACTCAAGGCCCGATTCTTTGGTGGTTTGAGGCTGAATGGTTGGCCTATTTACTCATCGCCGCTTTGATTCTTTTAGTTGTCGGCCTGACCTATGAACATTTTCGGGTCAATCCCCTGATTGTCACACGCTGGCTCGGAACATCGTCTACCGTGAGTTTTATTATCGGTGCCTTTGCCATTCGCTTCCTCATGTCAGAACAAAGCTATGCAGCCGTGAATTTTTTGAAAACCATGGGCATGGGACCCGACCAATTTGTTTCCTTTTATACCGTCGTGCTGATCGGGATTGTCTTAGGAACAGTGTTTAGTGCCCTGACCTTTTCCAAAGAAAAAATTGTGCTTCATCTGCTCGGTGCAGCAGGTCTCGTGCTCTTTGCCTGTGCACTGGATTATCACCTGACCAGTGATGTTCGACCGCATGATTTTTATTGGAGTCAGTTTTTGGTGGGCTTTGCCAGTGGCATGTTTATTGGCCCACTTTTGCTTACAGGCATTGTCAGTGCTTTACAAAAAGGCCCATCGCACATGGTGACGTTTATCGTGCTGTTTTCTGCAACGCAAACCTTTGGGGGATTGGTCGGATCATCGTTCTTTTCGACCTATCAGCAAATGCGTACCCAAACCTATCAGGCACAGATTTATAATGATTTATCGCAAACCTCACCTATAGTGGAACAGCGCCTACAACAATTGGCGCAAAGTGCGCATCAATATTCTTTAGACCCTAATTTAGATCAACAACAAGCCATACGTAGCCTTAATCAAACCATCACTCGAGAAGCCCAAGTTCGAGCCTATAACGATGTGATTTTTTTAAATGGCATATTCGCCGTTTTATTGTTGCTTTGGGGTTTATTGCTGATGGGCAAAAATAAATATCAATTACGCCAACAGCAACGCACGGATAGTAGTTAAAATTTTCCCGACTTAAACAACATAAGCAACCGCCAAATGACCTAATCGATATTGAGAACAACATGACCGAAGACCATAAACCCACTGAGCAAGCAGCACCGCAGCAACCACAAACAGCAACCGCTATGCCTGCGCCATCGAGCAAGATTATTTCTACGCCGCAGCATACCCTGATTTTCATGTTGATCATCCTCTTGTTGGGAATTGCGCTGATCTTATGGGCGTGGCGGATTGGTCCATTTCATAACAGTATCGAGTCGACTGAAAATAGCTATGTCAAAGGCAAAACCACGGTGCTTTCATCACAAATTAATGGTTATGTGAAAGATGTTTTGGTGACGGATTTTGATCATGTGAAAAAAGGTCAAGTGCTTATGCATATCGATGCAACGACCTATGATCAAAAAGTCACACAGGCTGAATCTGGGGTGGAACAAGCACAGAACTCACTTGCCAATCAAAGCCAGGCCATTGAACAACGCAGAGCAGATATTACGGCAGCCGAAGCGAAAGTGGACCAATCACGTGCGGCCTATGAATTAGCTCTTGCACAAATGACGCGCTACCAACAACTCGGCAATACTGGCGCTGCATCGAAATCAGAACAAGATAAAACGATTGCAGACGCTAAAAATAGTTTGGCCCAACTTCATCAAGCAGAAGCCAATTTACTAGTTGCCAAAGAATCATTCAAAACTGCACAAGTTGCAGCGACAGGGCTTAAAGCGCAAGTGAATAGTGCCAAAGCACAATTTGATCAGGCAGTGACCACTAAAGACTACAGCACGATTGTGGCACCTATGGATGGTCAACTTGGCGAAGTCAGCCCACGGATTGGTCAATATGTTGCGGCAGGCTCTCAACTGATGTATTTAATTCCACAGCAGCGCTGGGTGACTGCCAACTTTAAAGAAACGCAAATTGCAGATATGCATATTGGTCAAAAAGCGTGGTTCAGCGTCGATGGCATGAAACATCAAAAATTTTACGGCAAAGTTGAGCAAATCTCCCCTGCGGCTGGTTCTGAATTTAGTGTATTGAAACCTGACAATGCCACAGGAAATTTCACCAAAGTCGTGCAACGCATTGCCGTAAAAATTGCGATTGATCCTAATCAACAAGGTTTAGAAAACTTAAGACCCGGTATGTCTGTCGTCACCTCCGTTGATGTTGCTAGTTAGCAGATATCGACAGTGAAGTGCTATAAGCAGAGTTGAACTGGCCAAGATGCAAAGGATTTTATCTTCTGCACCTCCCGTTTTACAATGCCTACCTATTTGAACTCTAACCACCAAGATAACGATTACCAACATGTTTGAATCTATCGCCCACGCCATCCCTGAGCAGACTATTCAATATCAAGGGGTTGATTTGTGTATTAAGCGTTTGGACTTGGTACACCCACAAATATCAGGCAATAAATTTTATAAACTCAAATATAATTTTATTGAGGCGCAGAAATTAGGGTTTAAACAGGTGCTTAGCTTTGGTGGTGCTTATTCAAATCACATTGCAGCCACAGCATATGCTGCACATTTATTTGGATTCGGTAGTCTAGGCATCATTCGTGGAGAAGAATTACAACATCAATCCCGAAATCCTACTTTAGCCACCGCCGAACAGTTTGGTATGCAGCTCAGTTTTGTCACACGCCAACAGTATCGGGAAATGAAACAAGTTGACGCTTTAGCGCAATTACAACAGCAATATCCCGAACATTATGTCATTCCTGAAGGTGGAACCAATGCATTGGCTATCCGTGGCTGTACGGAAATCTTAAGCCATGAAAATCAACAAAATTTTGATCTCATCTGCTGTGCCGTCGGTACAGGTGGAACCATAACGGGCTTGATTGAAGCCAGTGCTGAACATCAACATGTACTTGGTTTTTCTGCGCTCAAAGGAAATTTTCTTTGCGACGATGTTGCTCAGTTGACACAGAAAACCAATTGGAACATCAGTGATGAATTTTGCTGTGGCGGCTATGCCAAAACAACGCCGGAACTTTTACAGTTTATGCATGACTTTGAACATCGCTATGCGATCCCATTAGAACAGGTTTATACGGCTAAAATGCTGCGAGGTATTTTCAGCATGATTGAGCGTGGTCAGATTACAGACCATCAGCGTGTTTTAGTGATCCATACTGGTGGCCTACAAGGTCGCTTGAAAGGTGCAACCGAAACGCTAAAAAGCGTATAATCCTGCGTCCTTTCTTCCACGCGGAAACTTACCATGTCGCAAAATCAATATGATGTCCTTGTTTTAGGTGCTGGTGCATCAGGCTTAATGACGGCATATAAAGCGGCACAGCGTGGACGCAAAGTTTTGGTGGTTGAAAAAGCTAATAAAGTTGGCAAAAAAATCCTAATGTCTGGCGGCGGTAAATGCAATTTCACCAATTTGTATGTCGAACCAGAAAATTATATTTCACATAATCCACACTTTGTTATTTCAGCATTAACTCGCTATACCAACTGGGACTTTATTGGTATGGTCTGCGAATATGGCATTGAGTACGAAGAGCGCAAACATGGGCAATTATTTACCCAAAATGGTGCAAAAGAAATTCTCGCCATGCTATTGGCAGAATGTGACAAAACTGGTTTGGTGGATATTAAAACCAACTGTGAAGTAAAAGCAGTCAATGCCTTGCCTGAACAAGGCTTTCAAGTGGCAACCAATCTAGGCTTTTTTGAAGCAGAATCCGTGGTTATTGCCACTGGTGGTCTGTCTATTCCTACTTTAGGTGGTTCAGGAATTGGCTATGAAATTGCCAAACAATTCGGACATTCCGTCTACCCCACTCGCGCAGGCTTAGTACCCTTCACTTTCTCAGATAGTTTTAAAGAAGTCACCACACGCTTGAGCGGCAATGCTGTTGAAGCCACGTTATCGAATGAGTTAAATAGTTTTACCGAGGCTTTACTCTTTACTCACCGCGGTTTAAGTGGCCCAAGCTCATTGCAGCTTTCAAACTACTGGGATGTCGGTCAACGCTTTAACATCAATTTCCTGCCAACTTTAGATGTTTTAAATTTCCTCAAATCTAAGAAATCTAGTCAACCAAAAGTGTTACTGCGCACACTGTTCAATGAACACTTACCGAAAAGCGTGGTTGTGGAATTACAAAATCTGATTTGGCCTGAACAAGCTGAATTAGCCATTGGCAATATCAGTGATGAAAAACTAGAACTCATTGCAAGCCGTCTGGAAAGCTTTGAAGTGAAGCCATCAGGCACTGAAGGTTACCGTACTGCTGAAGTTACACTGGGTGGTGTGGATACCACTGAAGTCTCATCAAAAACCATGGAAAGTAAAAAACAGAAAGGTTTGTACTTTATTGGCGAAGTACTTGATGTAACAGGTCATTTAGGTGGATACAATTTCCAATGGGCATGGGCTTCTGCGCATGCAGCTTCTGAATACGTCTGATCTCGACTTAGAATTAAATAAACATAACGTGCAGATGAACTCTGTATAAAAAGGGCTGATTCATTCAGCCCTTTTCTTGCCCAATCGGACTTATTCAAGATAGTCGGTTTTAAATAATGATACCGACGACCTCGAAGTTCGTTGAATCGTCAAATCCATTTTTTCAACGGCAACTGAAATATGTTGTGGTTGCACGCTTGCGGTTTGTTTGAGTGTCGATACTAAAGTATTGAGCATTGAAATTACCCCCATTTTGCCATTCCTTTGCACAGATCATAAGTGTCATTCATGACAGCAATATGAATCCTAAGTTTTTATATTTTAAGTAATATTCCATATATCACTATTACTTAAAATACCAATTTTCGGGTAAATTTCAACCATTATTTTTGGACTGATTGGTATAATTTTTTTCACTGTTTAGCGGTGATTGTTCTGTCTGCTCCAAATCAGTGCGTTTTGGTTTTGCAAAAATAAAGCGTCGTGCGCTCGCCAAAAAACCCACCGTGATCCCTGCAATAATCACTGGGGCTAAAAATTTATTCGGTGCTTTTGCCATACAATATTCCTTATAGAGCATTAAAATCGACCACCTAAGCGTGGCCGATTTTGTAAAGACAGAACAGGTTAATTAGGGTCATTCGGTTTTGGCGGAGCTACAGGTGCCGAAGGTGCATCGACCTCTTTTTCAGCCTCACCAGTTGAACCAAATGGATTATTTTGTGGTTGATCACTTGGGTTTACATCCAACTGATCTGGCGTGGCCGTTTCTTTTTCACTGACACCGGGAGCAGCCTGTTGAATGTTTGGATAGCCATCATCGGTTTTCACTTCAGAAGTCATCACAGATGTTGATGGCGTTGGACTCGCTACAGACGATGTAGGTGTATTAAAGGTGGTTTTCGCCTTTGCCTGCTCCTGTACTGGATTCGGTTCATTGGCTTCGCGTTTCGCTTTATCGATTAGATCTGATAACAATCGTTCCGCCGGATTGCGACCACCTAAACCAAAGGCCAAAGCGAAAGCAACTGCAACCGCACCGAGGGTTAAACCAAAGGCCAAATTCACGATCGAGTCGGCAATACCCATGGCACGCAAGCCCATGGCTACAACCAAGCCCATAATCAGCACACGGACCAAATTACCTAACCAACGTGAACTGTTATATTCCCCTCGTTGCACCACATTTGCCACAATATTGGCAAGCCAGAAACCCACCACCAAGATTACAGCACCAAGTAAAATACTTGCACCGAACTGGATAAACATAGCAATAAGGGCACTGATTTGCTCAAAGCCTAAACGGTTAGCAGCTTCAGATACCGCAAACAACATGGTGAAAAATACAATGAGGCAACCGACCACATCCGACACTTTGGTTTTGCCCAAAAAGCGTTGAATGTCTAATTTTTCTGGCACAGTATCAACACCTGTACCCGAGATCACATCCACAACTAGACGCGCTACAAAGCGTGACACCACATAGGCCAAGATTAAGATTAAACCTGCGGCAATGATGTTCGGTATCGCATACATGATCTCATGTAACATGGCTGTTGCAGGCTGAGAAATCGCCTCGATACCAAGTGCTTCGAAAGCCACAATTAAAGCCGTGATAATAACTATAGCAAAGACAAAATTACCCAAAACTTGAGCAAGTTTTGCATTTTTGAACATGCCCACTTTTTCGACTTGCTGCTGCAAACTCAAACTGTTTACCAAGCCTTCCACAATGCCTCGCACAATCTTCGCCAAGATGTACCCCACAAAGACGATGACACCGGCAATAAAGATATTTGGAAGATAAGAAACAACTTCAGTGACCATATTTTGGATTGGGAACAAGAGACCGTTCAAACCCAATATCGATAAAACAATCGGTAGGAAAAGTAACAAAATCAGCCAATATACAATTTCACTGATATTTTGACTGATTGGACTAACGCCAACCTCAGAACTAAGTTTTTCATCGAGTTGGGTTTTATCAAGCAGTTTCTTTGAACCGACTTTGACCAAACTCGCCACGATCCAGCCAATAAAACCTACAGCTACTGCAGCCAAGAGCTGTGGAATAAATAACAAGAACTGCTGAATCATGTTACTGAATGGGCCACTGACACTAGTCAAATTCAGTACATTGAGTGCACCAATGACGGCAATGATCAAAATAATCCAGAACACAACTCTGGAGACTATATTTTCAACATTGGAACGGTGCCCAGTTGCATTTGAAAGTTTTTGATTTGTACCTAATTTTTGCAGAACTTTTTTGACGCCAGCAGCAACCAATAAAGCAATGACCCAACCTATCAGGAGAATTGCTACTGCACTTAAAATGGGGTGAAACTGTTCCCAATAATACATGGCATCAAAACGGCCACGCGGACCACCCAGATAATCATTCATACGTTCGCCCTCATTGTTATACATGATCTGTTGTTATGTGCATTTTTACGTATGCCGCGTATCACACAGCATTAATGCTTTGAACTTAAGCTTTCTTTTCCACCTTAGTTTTTGCGTATTTTTTAATCAACCAAAGTATGCATAACTCCAACAAAAGCTCACAATTGAATGTAAAAAAGCCTTGGGACAACCAAGGCTTTATTTATGTCAGTCTGATGAGAAAATTAAGGTTCAGATCTTGCGCTCATGTAACACTGACTCATGTATTTATCATGATTTATTATCAACGATCTGTCGCAGTTGCAGTATTTGAATCATTAGCAACAGCTTCATCCCCGGGTGTACCGCTAGTCGTATCATTGGCTGTTGCAGTTTGTGCATTGGGTGCAGGATGATCAGGCGGTGCATCCGAAGCAGAAGGTTTCATATCTGCAAACATATAAAATAATAATGCGATTAAAAAGATACCCACTAAGATCAGTATGTACACAGGGATACGTTTTTTTTGTGTTGTTTCTTCCGTACTGGTGGTATGGGGTGGTTTATTAAAATCGTGTGTCATATTCCCCTCGCTATTTTGTTGTTCATAGTTGAATTTTTATACTAGCAATACAATATCCTGTATTGTGTGAAGAACAATTACAATCAGTGAAAACGTGTAACTTGAAAGATCAATTCAATTTATATCCGTTTTTCTGTTTAGATAATTCCCTTAATTTTAGATTTAAAATCAATCGCTAAGGTATAAATATCGGACAATGAACTGAATACTACATTTCAATCGTATTCATTTTCAGAGTGATAAGTTTTTCGAAAATAACTGCTTTTTTGAGCTAGATGGAATTCTCTGCTTTTGATGGATGAAATGAGCTATAATCATGCACCTTATTTTTCACCTGTTATCAAATCTATGGCGTACCATCAACAAGGTGTAACGCTTGATCTTGACACTGACGTCACTCATCAATGTTCCCTTCATTACACTCGCGATCAACATCTTATTGGCATTATTGAATTTAGTAAGCCAAGTTATGTATTGAAATGGGGTGATTTGGAATATTTTCGCCGACGTACTGAAGAGTTTTCAGTGATGCCTTTCCCTGAATGCATCAATGCGATGGTGATTGATATTCGAAATATTGCGGCTTTTTTAGATAATGAAGTGCCTATTATTCCTTGGCGCTTGCTCGAAGAAGAATGTCCGATTCGCTTAGTTGTTCCCCAAGATCGACTGGAGCATTATGCTGGCTTTTTTGAACCGACTTGGTTGACTTCCGACGTAGACACAGCGATTCAAGAAATTCGTGAATTTATGGATATGTTTGTGCATTAATACGGAGATTAAACTAAAGTTTAATCCCGAAAACCTCCATTTGGAGGTTTTTTTATGCCCTTTTATTTTAATTATTTATTTCACAATAAAATTAAATTATTTTATATTTAATGACTTATAGCAAACCTTCTTATAAAAAATGTTCATAACTTATCCCATTTCTTAGTAACAATTCGGCAATAAATTTTGCTTGAGCCTTGCTCGATTTATCACCTAAGATGTAGAAAATGATCTCTTTTTTATTGTTGAAACATTCTTAAAAACAAAGCAATAAAATCTAACGAGAAACAAGATCATAAAAAGTGGATATTAAATCAGGGTAAAAGGAGTTTTAACGATGACGTCAAAAAAACATTTAGCAACTTTGTTCTGTGCAAGTGCGCTCACTTTAGGGCTTAGCGCATGTAGTGACAATAAAGCACCTACAACGGATAAAGCTGCAGGAAGTGAAGCTGCTGTTTCTGACTCAGGGACTTTAGATAAGATCAAAAAATCCGGCACGATTGTATTAGGCTATCGCGATTCATCGATTCCATTTTCATATATCGCAGATAATCCAAACCAACCTGTAGGTTATGCACACGATCTTCAATTAAAAGTAGTTGAGGCAGTTAAAAAGCAATTAAATCTTCCCGAATTAAAAGTCCGTTATAACTTAGTGACTAGCCAAAACCGTATTCCATTGGTTTCTAATGGCACCGTCGACTTAGAGTGTGGTTCAACCACAAACAATAAAGAACGCCAACAACAAGTAGATTTCTCAACAGGTTTCTTTGAGGTCGGTTCACGCTTACTTACAGCAAAAGACTCTGGGATTAAAGATTTTGCTGACCTAAAAGGCAAAAAGTTAGTCACCACGGCAGGAACGACATCTGAGCGTTATATTCGTCAACATGAAAAAGAATTAGGTATTGGTGAAGTTATTTCTGCCAAAGACCATGCTGAGTCTTTCCTCATGCTACAAAATGGTCGTGCAGCGGCATTTATGATGGATGATATTTTGCTGGCGGGTGAAAAATCAAAAGCCAAAGATCCAAATAAATGGGAAATCGTGGGTACAGCACCGATTCATGAAATCTATGGTTGTATGATGCGTAAAGGCGATACTGGCTTTAAACAAGTGGTTGATGATGCAATCAAAGCAACTTATAGCTCTGGTGAAATCAATGACATGTATAAAAAATGGTTCCAAACGCCAATTCCACCAAAAAATATCAATTTAAATTTCCCGATGTCTGATCAATTAAAAGCATTGATTAGTAATCCACATGACCGTGACGAATAACTTTCCCTAAACATTCTAAAGATGCTTAAGCCAAACGGATTTTGGCTTAAGCTCATTATAGGGAGTTCCTATGAATTATAGCTGGAATTGGGGTGTGCTGTTCCAATCTACAGGTGTAGGTGATTCAACCTACCTGAATTGGATTTTAATTGGGATCGGCTGGCTGTTTGTCATCGCTTTGGTGGCATGGAGCATTGCGATGGTGCTTGGCAGCATCTTGGGTATTATGCGTACCCTACCGAGTCCTGTAGCACGAGGTATTGGTACGGCCTACGTGACTATTTTCCGAAATGTACCCTTATTGATTCAACTGTTTATATGGTTCTATGTTGTACCCAACTTCCTCCCCGATGCGATTAAAAGCTGGTGGATGAATGACCTTGGGGCAAATACGACCGCCTTAATTTCTGCAAGTGTCGGCTTGGGTCTTTTTACAGCTGCACGAGTCTGTGAGCAAGTCAGGACAGGTATTGAAGCGCTTCCTTTGGGGCAAACCAATGCAGGTTATGCCATGGGATTTAGTACGGCTCAACTATACCGCTATGTGATCTTACCGCAGTCATTCCGCACGATTTTGCCACCTCTCAGCTCTGAGTTGACCAACTGTGTCAAAAACACCTCAGTCGCGTCTTTGGTCGGTGTTGCAGAAATCATTTCGCAGATGAAAACCATCAGTGAATACACGCAAAACACCATCGAAATTTATACCTACGTCACCATTATTTTCATCGTGATCAATATCTGTTTAATTGGTTTCATGAATTTTCTGGAAAAACGCCTACGCGTTCCTGGCTTAATTGCAGGAGATAAATAATGGAATGGCTCAGTTCTTTTATTCAAGACCTCCAAGCGTCTGGCCCTGCGCTATGGCATGGTTTCAGTATCACACTCAAAGTGGTGATCACGGCAACCATTGGTGGTGTCTTTATTGGGACTTTATTGGCGTTGATGCGCCTGTCCTCGATTAAGGCTTTTAATATTTTTGCTAAAGGCTATGTGAACCTCTTCCGTTCTATTCCTTTGCTCTTGGTGCTGATGTGGTTCTACTTTGCAGTACCCTTTATCTACACAGGAATCACCGGTAACTATCTAACGATTGATACTGCCCTTGTGTCGAGTATCGTGGCCTTCATGCTATTTGAAGCGGCTTACTTTTCAGAGATTGTCCGTGCCGGGATTCAATCAATTCCTAAAGGTCAAACTTCTGCAGCTTATGCTCTCGGTATGAGCTATAGCCAAGCGATGCGCTTAATTATTTTGCCGCAATCTTTTCGCAAAATGACGCCACTGCTTTTACAGCAAACCATCATTCTGTTCCAAGATTCAACCATGGTTTATGCCATCGGACTGTTAGACTTTTTCCGCACCAACTATGTTCGAGGTGACCTTATGTCATTGTTAACTCAATACATTCTGTTTGCTGGTTTGGTGTATTTCACTATTAGTATGATCGCTACCTATGCAGTTAAAAAATTACAACGGAGGTTAAGTGTATGACCGATCAAAAAACGATGATTGACCTCCAAAATGTCAGTAAATGGTATAAAGATTTTCAAGTGCTTACCGATTGCACGACTCAAATTAAACAAGGTGAAGTGGTTGTGGTGTGTGGACCTTCGGGTTCAGGTAAATCAACGCTCATTAAAACCGTTAATGGACTTGAGCCTTTTCAGGCCGGTACGATTTTAGTCGACGGTATTTCCATTAATGACCCAAAAACCGATTTAAATAAATTGCGTAGTCGTGTCGGTATGGTGTTCCAGCACTTTGAATTGTTTCCACATTTATCCATTACCGAAAACCTGACCATTGCGCAGGTTAAAGTCTTGGGTCGATCAGAAGCCGAAGCCAAGAAAAAAGGTTTGGCTTATTTAGACCGTGTGGGTTTAAGTGCGCATGCCGCTAAATTCCCTGCACAGTTATCAGGTGGACAACAACAACGTGTTGCGATTGCACGTGCGCTCAGTATGGACCCGATTGCCATGCTGTTTGATGAACCGACTTCGGCACTTGATCCAGAGATGATTAACGAAGTGCTTGATGTGATGGTGGGTCTTGCCAAAGAAGGTATGACCATGATGTGTGTAACCCATGAGATGGGCTTCGCACGTCAGGTTGCGGACCGTGTGATCTTTATGGATCAAGGAAAAATTGTGGAAGACTGCAGTAAAGATGATTTCTTTAATGCCCCTCGTGGTGAACGAGCGCAGCAGTTCTTAAATAAAATTCTGCATTAAAATCAAAACGTTTATTTAACTGATGTTACGCAGTAACATCAGAAGCGTAATTTGATTCAAATAAAAGTACGATACGCGGTAACGTCATCCGCAAGTGTTTGAGATAGAACTTCTTCTAATCAAAAATATTTTTGCGATACTTTAGATAATTAGACGCTAGTGAACGAGTTTTGCGGTGAGGAGCACTGCTCCGCAAGATGGTTTCCTTGCGAAGCTTCGCTTCTCATTTTGCCTAATGAGAAGCGTGCTTCGTAAGAGTACCTCCAGCCGAAGGCTAATCACTTTATTCATTCCCTTGATGTAAGACTCCATCGAATTGGCTTAACAATCATTTTAAAAATGCAAAATTACTTTTGCATGCATAACATCAGTTATTTAATTTCCGAAAATAAAAAAGCTCATCCATCGATGAGCTTTTTTTCATGGCAGATTACCAATAATTTTCTACAGCAATATTGCCTTCACCACGACGGTTCATGGTCAAACCACGCGCTTTTAAGGCCGCCTTGGTGTCATCAACCATTTGTGGATTACCACACAGCATGACATGCGTCGTTTCCACATTAAATGCTAAGCCCGCCGCCTGTTCTAGCTCGCCATTTTCAATTAAAACTGGTAAACGATCATGCAGCGGTGCATTTGGATCACGTGTCACAATAGGTATAAATTTAAAACCCGTATGCCCTTCACCAAAGGTCTCGGAGATTTCTTGAATACGCTCGACATAAGCCAATTCTGATACGGTACGCACACTGTAGACTAGATTAATTTTTTCGTATTTAGACCACGTTTCAAAGTCTTGTAGCATTGATAAAAATGGTGCAAGACCTGTTCCTGTTCCCAACAGCCATAAGTCCTTTGGCAATGGCAACTGATAACGTGCCAAGGTAAGGAAGCCATAAGGGACTTTTTCTAAATACAGCTCATCACCCACTTGTAGATGCTGTAAATTCGAGGTAAACGCACCATCTGGAACGACGATAGAGAAAAATTCTAAAGTTTCATCAAAGGGTGACGACACCACAGAATAGGCACGAACCACCAATTCATCGCCCACTTTCAAGCCAATTCGTGCGAACTGACCAGCGGTAAATTTAAAATGCGCAGGGCGTGTCATGGTAAAACTGAACAAAGTATTGGTCCAACGGTGTACAGATAAAACCTTTTCTAAGCTAAATTTTTCAATTGACATGATTTGAACGTGGCGTGACAGACTGTGCTCATGTTAGCATGACAGCATAATTTATTAATATTTTTTAAATGTTAAGGCCTGATTCATGCGCATGACTTTACGCCAGTTGGCTGTTTTTGTAGCAGTCGCTCAAGAAGGTACCGTTACCAAAGCCAGTGATGCTGTCAAACTTACTCAAAGTGCAGCAAGTATGGCATTGGCAGACCTCGAAGATGGTCTCGGTGCTCCACTGTTTGACCGACTTGGTAAACGCTTGCAATTGAATGACTTGGGTCGTTTTTTATTGCCACAAGCTTTGGAAATTTTAGGGCGCTGTGAAGCTTTTGAACAAGCAGCCAAAGGCGAACTACAAAGTATTGATCTGCGTTTAGGTGCGACCCTAACCATCAGCGACTACCTGATGCCAGACCTCATGGCAGATTTCCTACAGATTCAGCCTCAAGCACATTTACAACTTCAAGTCGGCAATACCCGCCAAATGATTGAAGCGGTAAACCAATTTCAGTTGGATTTGGCCTTAATTGAAGGTTCATGCCATCTGCCACAGTTGCAATGTATTCACTGGCGTGACGATGAACTTGCAGTATGCTGTTCACCAGAGCATCCTTTAGCGAAGTTGGATCGTGCAATCACTGCAGCTGACTTTGATAACGTGGAATGGATCTTACGTGAAGAAGGTTCAGGCACACGTGAAGTATTTGACAACGCAATTTTAAAAGACCTGCCAGATGCCAATATACGTTTAACCTTGGGTCATAACGAAGCCATTTTAAAAATCGTGGCAGGTGGTCTTGGTATGTCATGTATTTCTAAACTTGCGATTGAGCCTTTACGTGAAAAAGGTCAATTGGTGGTTTTAGATACGCCGTTCTGGCAACTTGCCCGTCCATTATTTATGTTGGTACATCGTCAGAAATACCAAGGACCGGGTCTCAAAGCCTTTATGCAATTTTGTGAAAAATCTGTTTAAACTAAAAAGCGCCTAATGGCGCTTTTTTTATTTATTAAATTGTCGTTCGCAAGGTATTCCGTCGTTGTTTCCGTCCATTTTCGTGCCTGGACAATGTTGTAGAAAATACACCGCTTCTTCATAAGATTTCATCTGACTACAATGCGTACGCCCATCACAACTAAACTGTGCTTTCTCTACTGCCCTTGGCGTATCACTTGAAGAAGGTGCCTGCGCAGTGTCTTGAACAACAGATTGAGCTTGCGTTGAAGCTGTGCCGTATAGATTTTTTTCACCTTGCTCCGACAGCACCCGATCGGGTAAATCCCCCTGTGCTTTTCGTTGTTCTTTTACGATGTTTTCATTTTCTTGCATGAGCTGTTGTAAATGTAGCTGCTTCTGTTCTTGGTACTGCTGATATTTCCCATAAACAGCCACAGCTAATACTAGAATTACAATGAGTCCAATCATGCTGAAGATTTTACTGCCCCAAACTGTGCCTTTACCTACATCGTGAGGTATAACTTGCTCATTCACTCGATCTGTCATTGATTCAAATGACGGATTTATCTGTTCATGAGTGGACTGCTCTTTTTTCAAATCTAAACGGATGATATTTACCGCTTTAAATTTACCTTGATCTGCTTCAATCCTGTATTTGAGATTTTCTCCAACACGTGGTTCGATGTGTCGGCTAGGAAAATCACGAATATGAAAAAATAAGTCCTTTGCTTGATCTTGTTGTATAAATCCAAAGCCGCGCTCAACGTTATAGCTTTTGATTTTCCCCTCTTTAAACATAAAAATTGTCTCTCATCTTTTCTTTTAATACTCTTATGATAATAAAAAAAGAGACCCGATAGACCTCTTTTTCAATTTCAAAGATTTCATGGAAATCTCAAAATCACATTATTTACGCAAATTCGAAAGCAAAGCTGAAGTAATTGACTGGTTATTTGCCACGACTTTAGATTTTTTAGCTTTTGCAGATTTGTCTTCTTCACGCTCAATGTTTATGGCTTTATAACGATCACCATTTTTCACCACATTAAATTTCACACGATCATTACGTTTTGGCTCGACACCATCTGCGGGAAAGTCAGAGATATGGAAAAATACATCACCTTCTTCACATGAAAGAAAGCCAAAGCCCTTTTCAGGATTGTACTGCTTCACTTTACCTTTATATTGTTCGGACTTCATAAAGTACCCTATTCCATTTATTCCAATGTCTTTAGTATATAAAAAAAGAGGCTATAAAAGCCCCTTTTCTGTTCATGATGCAAAAATTAGTCTTTTTGAACTGAACCGAAAATTTTATCGCCTGCATCGCCAAGACCAGGAACGATATAACCGTTTTCATTTAAACCTTGGTCTACAGATGCTGTGTAAATGATCACATCTGGGTGAGCTTCATTTACACGTTTAATGCCTTCTGGAGCGGCAACAAGCACCATGACACGAATATCTTTACAACCACTGGCTTTTAGAACGTCAATAGCAGCAACGAGCGATGAACCTGTTGCAAGCATTGGGTCAATAATCATCGCTAAACGGTTTTGTACGTCTGGTACTAATTTTTTGTAGTAAGTACGCGCTTCTAAAGTTTCTTCATCACGCTCTAAACCCAATACAGATACTTTCGCACTTGGAATCAGGTTTAAGAAACCATCCAACATACCAATACCTGCACGTAAAATCGGTACAACTGTTATTTTTTTACCGGCAATACGATCTACAGTTACTTTACCATTCCAACCATCAATTTCATGATCGACCATTGGTAAATCTTTCGTTGCTTCATAAGTCAGAAGCATAGTCACTTCTTGAGCAAGCTCACGGAAGTTTTTAGTACTAATATCTGCACGACGAAGTAAGCCGAGTTTATGTCGAATAAGCGGATGACGGATTTCATGGATAGCCACGGGAGAACACCTAAAAGGTTAAGATAAAATTTCAACCATTATAAAGCTATTTAACAAATGATAAAAATAAAAAAGCCCCCTTTACAGGAGGCTTTTTTGTAATAAGCAAATTAATTGCTTAATTCATTAGTTAAAACCACTTTGAATTAAGCTAAAAATGAACTGTTGTAATTCAGGTGAGATCGCAAAGTATGCCACTTGAGAAACTGCAATGATTGGATCTGGATATACACCGATCAACAACACAAGAGCAGCTGCACCAAGCACCATAATACCACCCACTTTTTGACCCCAATGATCGACAGCGTCGATACGTGGGTTTTCCGGTGGAGTCATGTACATCACAACCATCACACGTAGGTAGTAGTACAAACCGATACCTGAACCAAGGATCACCATTGCAGCTAAGAACCATGAACCACCAGCAACTGCTGTTTTGATCACAAGGAACTTACCAATAAAGCCCGCTGTTAATGGGATACCTGCAAGAGATAACATCATGACAGTGAGTGTTGCAGTCAACACTGGACGACGCCAGAACAAACCACGGTACTCAGCAAGACTACCTGCTTCGTCTTTGTTGTTGTAAGGGCTAGACATCAGTGTCACAACACCGAACGCACCAATCGTTGTTAATACATAAGTAATCACATAAACGTTGACGCTGCTGAATGTTGCAAAGCCTTGTACTTGAACAAAGTCAGTATTACGTGCACTGACAATCGCAACAAGTAAGTAACCAAAGTGAGCGATTGAAGAGTATGCAAGGATACGTTTCAAGTTCACTTGACGTACTGCTAGTAAGTTACCCGCAAGGATAGACAATACTGCAATGATGGTCACGATCGTGATGAAGCTGTCAGAAAGGATTAAGCCAGAAGCCAAGAAATAACGAACGAATAGACCGATCATTGCCACTTTAGCCACAGTCGCTAAGAATGTCGCGATTGGCGCTGGCGCACCTGCATACACGTCTGGTGTCCATTTGTGGAATGGCGCAAGAGACAATTTAAATGCAACAGCAAATACAATCAGTGCAAGACCAAGGACTACACCCGGTTGGCTGAATGTTGTGAACATTTTGCCTGGTTCAGCAACGAATGCCATTGTACCTGTATACGCATATACATAAGCCATACCCATCAACAACATCGCAGAAGCGGTTGCTGAAAGCACCAAGTATTTCACACCCGCTTCAAGCGACTGTGAACGTTGGTGTGTATAAGCCAATAGGCCGTATACAGGAATCGACATTAACTCAAGGCTGATAAAGAATGACGCATAGTGAGAACTTGCAACCATTAACAATGCACCTGTTACAGAGCACAGCATCAAGATATAAAGTTCTTCACGGTTATCTTTATAGGTTTCGATATACACATGTGACAATGTACAGCAAGCAAGTGCTGCAATCAAAATCACGAATTGGTACAACATCGTAAATGGATCTACGATGAACAAATTCATTACGTTTGCAGGTGCATACTGCCCTGCAACGAAAACAAAAATAATATAAAAGGCTGCAAGGTTCAGACCGATAACGGAAGTCGTTGCAACTAAATTGTGGTTACGCTTGATTGCAATTAGCAACATCACGACGATCGCAGTTAAAGCCACGATCATCACAGGAGCTAATGGCATAAGCTCAGAAAATGACATTGTGAAGTCCATGGCTTATTGCATCTCCACATTTTCAGGTTGTACAGCAATCTGCTGCACAACATCAACGACTTCTTGAACTGGGATATAGCTATTTGCAATCCACGCCATGCTTGAATTTGAAATATCAAGGAAGCTTTGTGGGAATAGACCAAGCCATACTAGACCAAGAGCACAGATTAAAAGAATCACAACTTCACGCGCATTTAAGTCTTTCAACGGATTTGCGTAATGCTGTTTTTGTTCTTCGTTTGGTGTACCAAACAATGCTTTGTGGATCAGGATTAAACCGTAAAGACCGGCAAATACTAAGCTTACTGCAGCAAGGATTGTATACACAGGGAACTTGTCATAAGAACCCATCAAGATCAGGAATTCACCGATGAAGTTACCTAGACCCGGAATACCTACAAGTGCCGCAACAAAGAACATTAAGAAGAATGAAAGGTATTGGAACTGACCACGAATACCGCCCATCAAACGCATGTCACGTGTATGCAGACGTTCGTAAACCTGACCACACATAATGAACAATGCAGCAGAAGATAGACCGTGAGCCAGCATCATAATCATCAAGCCTTGGAATGTCAGGATGTTACCTGCATACAAAGCAAGAAGTACGAAGCCCATGTGCGAAATAGATGTGTACGCAAGCAGACGTTTCATGTCTGTTTGTTGGAATGCACACCATGCACCGTAGAAAATACCGATTAGACCAAGAATGATCGCGATGTCAGCAAACTGAGCAGATGCTACTGGGAAGAATGGAATTACGAAACGTAAAAGACCATAAGCCGCAGTTTTAATCAAGATACCTGCAAGGTCGACAGAACCCGCTGTAGGTGCTTGCGCATGTGCATCTGGTAACCAACCGTGTAATGGGAAAACTGGAAGTTTTACCGCAAAACCAATGAACATACAGATCATGAATGCATACGCAAGTGCTGGAGCTTTCGCCTCAACAGTGTGTGCAACACTCATCAAGAAGTCATAGTTAAAGCTGATTTGACCGTGAAGTTGGAAGCCAACAACCACTAGACCCAAGATACCGATCAACATGATCAGACCTGCAACCTGAGTATAGATAAAGAATTTAGTTGCAGCGTAAACGCGTGACTTACCTTCTGCCCCTTTATGACCCCAAAGTGCGATCAAGAAGTAGATTGGTACCAGCATCATCTCCCAGAAGAAGAAGAATAGGAACATGTCAATCGCTAAGAATACACCGATCACACCACCTAAAGACCACAGTAGGTTTAAGTGGAAGAAACCAACGTTCTTTTGAATCTCACCCCATGAACAGCCGACCGCAAGTACACCCAGTAATGCAGTTAAACCTACCATAAGCAGTGAAAGACCATCCACCGCAAGGTGAATGTTAATCCCTAAAGTGGTAATCCATGGTAGGTTAAATTGAGCAGCCCACTGTGGAGCTTGTGTACCCAACTCATAGTTATAAGTACCGCTTTGCCATAAAACGACGGTTAACACCAACGTTAATAGCATACCAATTAAGGCAATATAGCGTGGTAAGTGCTTGTCGAGTTTATCGACAAGCCAGCATACAAAACCTGCAATGAACGGAATAAGGATCAGAGCGGGTAGAATTAAATTGTTTGGAGTTTCCATTTTATTTCCCCACGACCTGAATCACGACCAGGATCAATAGTAATGCAAACGTACCGAATGCCATACTAGATGCGTATTCACGCAATGAACCTGTTTGACGTGAACTTGTAAAGCTATTACCGCCTTTAACAAGTGCAGGCAATACAAGCCATAAGCCGTCAATTGGATCACGACCAAAGATTTTAGCCAGTAGCAAATAAGGCTTAACGAAAACAATGTTGTACAAAGCATCGAAACCAAGTGCATTACGACAGATATTTGCAAGACCCGCGCCCAGTGAAGTTTTCGCGAACGATTTCACTGCACCATAAGCAAAGGCAAATAACACCACACCAACTGCAAGACCTGCAAGTGCAATACCAACTGCTGTATATTCAGCGCTATGCATACCGTGTTCTAGTGCTTCTGGAATATTAAACGCTGGGATTTGTGCAGCATTTAAAATATTCGTTACTGGTGCTTTTAATACATAAGCTAAACCAGTTGAAAGCACTGCAAGAATCGCCAATGGACCCCAGTAAGTAACACCTTTGATTTCGTGGTAAGGCGTGTTTTCTTTACCAAAGAATACAACCCAAATAAGACGGAATGTATAAATTGAAGTTAAGAACGCACCTGCTACACCAGTCCAGTACAAGCAGTCATAAACTGCAATCGCTTGACCTTTCACCCATACCGCACCAAGAATCGCATCTTTCGAGAAGAAGCCGATCGTGATGAATGGAATCGCAGCCAATGCACCGCCACCAATCGCGAAACAAGCAAACAAGAATTTGTTTTTGTGGAATAGACCACCCATCTTGAAGATGTTTTGTTCATGATGGTAAGCCAAAATCACTGCACCAGAAGACAAGAATAATAATGCCTTGAAGAATGCGTGAGTCAGCATGTGGAATAGACCAGCTTGGTAAGCTTCAGCACCTACAGCCATAAACATATAACCCAACTGACTCATAGTTGAGTAAGCAAGAATACGTTTGATGTCTGTTTGTACCAATGCAGCAAAGCCTGCTACCAACAATGTCACTGCACCCGTGATTGAGATGAACATCATCACTTCTGGCGCTTGTTCAAACACGCTGAACATACGGCTACATAGGTAAACACCCGCTGTTACCATTGTTGCTGCGTGGATCAATGCAGATACTGGTGTAGGACCAGCCATCGCATCTGCCAACCATGTTTGTAATGGGATCTGAGCAGATTTACCTGCAGCACCCAAGAACAACATCAATGCAGTCCAAATTGCAATCGAAGAACTCTGAGCCAAAACTGTTGGCGCAGCAGCCACAACTTCTGCAATGTTTAAAGTGCCGAATTGTTGGTAGATCAAGAACAATGCAATCAGTAAGAATACGTCACCCACACGTGTCACAGTGAATGCTTTAATTGCAGCAAAACCGTTTGCAGGTGTTTGGTAGTAGTAACCAATCAATAGGTATGAACATAGACCTACACCTTCCCAACCGAGGAATAACAACGCTAAGTTGTCACCCAACACTAAAAGCAGCATGCTTGCTACGAATAGGTTGAAGTATGAGAAGAAACGTGCAAAGTCTTCTTCGCCACGCATGTACCATGTTGCAAAGATGTGAATTAAGAAACCCACACCTGTGATCATGCCCATCATCAATAATGATAAGCCATCTAAATGAAGCGTGAAGCCCGGTGCTAAGTTACCTGCACTGAACCAAGTCCAAAGATGCTGAGTTGTTGCAACTGAACCATTATTAACAAAGTCGATACCGGCAATTAATGCAAATAAAGCTGAAAGACCAACTGAACCTGCACCAATAATTGCAGCAACTGATTCAGGAAGATTTTTACGACCTGCCGCCAACAGGATAAAACCAATTAGCGGGAAAAGTACTGTTAAATATAAATAACTCATCCGCGCATCTCACTAGCAGCATCCACATCCAGATGATGGAAGCGATGATAGAACTGAAGGACGATCGCAAGACCGATACAAGCCTCTGCTGCAGCAAGCGTTAAGATCAAGATAAACATCACTTGACCATCTGGCTGTGCCCATGCGCTTCCTGCCAAAACGAACGCTAAAGCAGCAGCGTTCATCATGATTTCAAGGCTCATTAAAATAAATAGTAGGTTGCGTCGAACCATCACACCGTAAAAACCCAGTGCAAAAAGAATGGTTGCAACGATCAAACCATGTTCTAAAGGGATGTTGCCCATTATTCTTTGTCCTCTTCTGCACCTGGCTCACGTTTGCCAAGATGGAATGCAGCGACAAGTGCGCCAAGCAATAACATCGCAGCAACTTCAACCAGCAATAAGTACTGAGTAAAGAGTGAAGTACCCACTTCTTTCGGACCGACAACTTGAGCACCCATGACAGTGCCAGCAGTTGTGTAGTCTGACTTCAACATCCAAACAAGGATTAGACCCATTAGGAAGCTCATCAACGCAGGATATGCCCACGCTGAAGAAGTCAGCCATTTGCTTTCTTGTTCAACTGTATTTTGACCAAGATTCAGCATCATCACGACGAATACGAATAGCACCATGATTGCGCCAGCGTAAACGATAATTTCGAGGGCACCGGCAAACGGCGCACCCACGATCATGAAGATACCTGCAACTGCAAGTAAAGAGATAATCAAGCTTAATAAAGCGTGTACTGGGTTCGTGTTAGTTACAACACGAACGGTAGAGACGATGGCCACAAGCGCCATCAAATAAAATGGCCACATCATGGTAATAGACTCCGTACATCAACTGGTGTGCTTTCGCGTTGAGCCTGACCTTTATCTTTACCAGCAACAGCCATACCTGTTACGCGGTAGAAGTTATAGTCTGGGTATTTACCAGGACCTGAGATAAGAAGGTTTTCTTTCTCATATACTAAGTCCTGACGAACATACTCACCTAACTCAAAGTCAGGTGTCATTTGAATCGCAGTCGTAGGACATGCTTCTTCACACATACCGCAGAAAATACAACGTGAGAAGTTGATACGGAAAAACTCCGGATACCAACGACCATCTTCTTTTTCAGCTTTTTGTAGTGAAATACAGCCGACTGGACATGCAACCGCACAAAGGTTACATGCAACGCAGCGCTCTTCACCATCAGGGTCACGCGTTAACACGATACGACCACGGAAACGTGGTGGTACGATGTCTTCCGCTTTAACCTCTGGATATAAAATGGTGTCACGTTTACGTGTCGCGTGTGAGAATACCATCCACAACGAACGTACAATTGACCCAAATCCAGCTAGAAATTTAAACATTTTATTCTCCCTGCTGTCTTAGGCCTGATTCATCAGAATCACAGCACCAGTTACCAGAAGGTTAACCAACGCCAATGGCAAGCAAATTTTCCAACCAAAGTTCATGACTTGGTCATAACGTGGACGCATTAAAGAACCACGAGCCAAGACAAACATCATTACAAAGAATGCTGTTTTAATAATGAACCAGAACGCAGCTGGAATGAATGGAATATCTAGGTTGAAAGGCGCTAACCAACCACCGAAGAATAAAGTCACGATTAATGCAGAAATCAGTACGACGTTGACGTATTCCGCAACGAAGAACATACCCCATTTCATACCGCCGTATTCGACATGGTAACCTTCTGCCAATTCTTGTTCTGCTTCTGGTTGGTCAAATGGATGACGGTGAGTTACCGCAACACCCGCAACTACGAAGATCAAGAAACCTAAGAACTGAGGAATAACAAACCAAACATCACGTTGAGCTTCAACAATTTCACGCATGTTGAATGAGCCTGCAATCGCAACCACACCCATTAGTGAAATACCCAAGAACACTTCATAAGAAATGGTTTGAGCAGCAGAACGTAAACCACCAAGTAATGCGTATTTGTTATTTGATGACCAACCACCGAACAATACTGCGTATACCGCAATACCAGCCATTGCCATAAAGAACAATAGACCGATGCTCATGTCTGAAACACCTAAATAAGGTGAAACAGGAATAACCATGAACGATAGCACCGCAGTTGCCATCGCAACTGCTGGAGCCATACGGAAAGTCAATTTGTCAGCAAATTTTGGTGTCCAGTCTTCTTTGAACATGATTTTCAGCATGTCGGCAACAATCTGGAACATACCGCCCGGACCTACACGGTTCGGACCGTAACGGTCTTGCCACAAGCCGAGTAAACGACGTTCAATAAAAGACATCAACGCAGCGATCAATACCACAACCAGTAAGATCACAATTGCTTGAAGAACTGAATAGGCGATTGGCCAGTTTTCAGCCCACAGCGGCGTTTGACGGATTAATTCTTGTTCCATGAATTACACTCCTACCGCGACTGAAACAGGTTCTGCAAGCGATACTGTAGGTGCTAGACCCACTGGGTAACCGATATAACCTGTAGGTAAGTATTCAATCACTTGAACTGGAAGGACGATTTCAACATCCCCTGCTTTCACAGCGATACGTTGACCATCTTGAACATTTAAGCGTGCTGCATCTTGTTCACCCACAGCAAACATTGCTTCAGGAATACGTGATTCCATCGCAGGTGTTTTCACTGTAAATTCACCAGAAGCGAAGATGTGATGCATCGGTACAAGACGGAAGCTTTCACCATTAACCGCAACAGGTGCAGGTGCAACGAATGTACGTGCTGGACGTTTCGCTAAACGATCGAATAAACGAACGCCTGCATCGCCACCTTTTAAGTGACCACCCACGTTGTCTTGGTATTTGTTCCAAGCTTGCGGTGAGTTCCAACCTGCAGACCAAGCAAATGGTACAAGTGAAGCTGGAGTTTGGTTACCTACATAACCTTCCATAGAGAACGTCAACGCAGAGTCTTTATCGACTGGTTGTTTTGGTTCATGAATAGAAAGTGGTGCGCGCATCGCAGTACGACCTGAGTAACGACGTGGTTCACGTGCCACTTTCAGACCATGTACACGGAAGCCAGCATCTGGTGCGACGTCTTGAATTGCTTCAAGTGCAGGAACGTTTTTCGCTACTGACTCAATCACGTCATCAAGAACTGTCCAAGAAATCGCTTTGCCTTTCACGCCAGTTTCAATGGCATGTAACCAGCGCCAAGATTCTTTGATCGCAAGTTCTGGTTTGTAGTAGCTTGGGTCATACACTTGGTAGAAACGTTGTGCACGGCCTTCTTGAGAGACCACAGTACCATCACCTTCGGCGAAGCTTGCAGCAGAAAGCACAATATTCGCTTTCTTCACAGTTTCAGTTTCAGAATGATCAAGTACGATCACTTCTTTACCAGAAAGTGCAGCATTCACCTGAGCGGCTGGTAAGCGACGATAAAGGTCATTTTCCACCACGATCACAGTATCGTAATCTTGTGCAAATGCTTGTTCTAAGCTTTGACCACCAAAGATCGCTAAGCCCATTGAGTTCACTTCAGGAACAGTCAATGTTAAGCCCGCATTACCAAGGTTCTGTGCAACTTGTGCAGCAGCTTCCATGATTGATGCGTCTTGCAAGCTTGTACCAGAGATGATTAATGGTTTTTTCGCAGCTTTTAAAGTGTCAGCAATGGTTTGTGCAAATGCTTTTGCATCGTCATCCAAACCTAAGATCACTTCACCTTTGACAGCAGCTGCGACCGCAAAACCTAAACGTGCAATGTCGTTAGGTGATGCAACAACTTCACCTGTTGCAACATCAGCTAAACGTGTTTGAGTTGCAGCAAGGATGTAAATCGGAGATTTCGCATCTTGAGCAATACGTTGTACAGGCTCAGCCAACCACTCTTGCGTACGGCGCTCTGCAGCCATTTCTTTGGCTTTATTTTTCGCAGCTTGGCGAACAGATAGAGCCATACGTGGTGCAGTTTGAGTTAAGTCTTCACCCAAAATCAACACAGCATCGTAGCTTTCGATTTCACGCATACCTGGGTTATAAACACCTTCGGTTTGCATGATAGAAGCTGCAAGCTCAACAAGTTTTTGCTCTTTTTGAGACATACCTGTTGAGAAGTTGTCTTGACCTACAAGTTCGCGAAGCGCGAAGTTTGATTCAAGTGATGCACGTGGTGAACCGATACCCAATACTTTTTTGCCTTGGATATTTTCAATTACGGTATCCAATGCTTGGTCTACAGAAACTGTAGTTACATTTGCACCAGAACGGAATTGTGGTTGACGTGGACGATCTTCACGGTTCACATAACCTGTACCGAAACGACCTTTATCGCAAAGGAAGTATTGGTTCACATCACCGTTAAAGCGGTTTTCTACACGACGTAGTTCGCCATAACGTTCACCTGGAGAGATGTTACAACCTGAAGAACAGCCTTGGCATACGCTTGGCGCATACTGCATGTCCCATTTACGGTTATAGCGTTCAGAGTGAGTTTTATCTGTGAATACACCTGTTGGGCACACTTCAGTCAAGTTACCAGAGAATTCAGATTCTAAAGTACCTGATTCTGGACGACCAAAGTAAACACGCGAAGCGTTTGCATACACACCAAAGTCTGTACCACCTGCATAATCTTTGTAGTAACGCACACAACGGTAGCACGCAATACAACGGTTCATTTCATGAGAAATGAAAGAGCCTAGCTCTTGGTTGTAATGCGTACGTTTTGTGAAGCGGTAACGACGACGGTCATGCTGAGTCATTACAGTCATATCTTGTAAATGACAGTGACCACCCTCTTCACAGACTGGGCAGTCGTGTGGGTGGTTGGTCATCAAGAATTCAACAACAGAAGCACGGAAATTTTTTGCTTCGTCATCTTCAATCGAGATGTAGGTATTGTCAGATGCTGGCGTCATACATGACATAACTAAACGACCGCGAGTATCTTCAGGATTCGCGTATTGAGTCACAGCACATTGACGGCAAGAACCGACAGAACCTAAGGATGGATGCCAACAAAAGTATGGGATGTCGATGCCAAGGCTAAGACATGCTTGTAGCAAGTTCTCTGAGCCGTTGACTTCATACGATTTTCCATCGACATGAATTGTAGCCATAGTCGAATTCCTTAAGCTTGTTCTACGTTGCTAGTTTGAGCTGCCGCATTTACGACTTTAGCTTCAAACTCGCCACGGAAATGTTTGAGTGCGCCCATTAACGGTTCCATCGCACCTGGAGCATGCGCACAGAAAGTTTTACCAATCCAAAGCTTACGAGTAAGTTCTTGTAAGTGATCGATATCTTCTTTCTTACCTGTGCCATCTTCCAAGGCTTTAAGCGCTTTAACCGCCCAAGGTAAGCCATCACGGCATGGTGTACACCAACCGCAAGATTCACGCGCAAAGAATTCTTCTAAGTTACGTGTCGCAGAAACCATACACTGAGTTTCATCGACTACCATGAGCAAACACGTACCTAAACGTGAACCTGCTTTCATGATGCTTTCAGCATCCATAGGAAGGTCAATATGTTCAGCAGCAAGGAAGTCTGTAGAAGCACCACCCGGTAACCATGCTTTGAGTTTTAAACCATCACGCATACCACCCGCATGATCTTCAATCACTTCACGCGCAGTTGTACCAAATGGAAGTTCCCAAAGACCTGGGAATTTTACTTTGCCTGAAGCGCCATAAATTTTAGTACCTGGATCTTTCGACTTACCTTCAGATAAACCGATATACCATTCAGGACCACGAAGCATAATTGCGGGTAAGTTGTTGTAAGTCTCTACGTTGTTAACAATCGTAGGACGACCCCAAGCACCTGCAACTTGTGGGAATGGCGGTTTAGTACGAGGGTTCGCACGGCGACCTTC
Organism: Acinetobacter sp. YH12251; assembly: GCF_013417465.1. Taxonomy (NCBI): domain Bacteria; kingdom Pseudomonadati; phylum Pseudomonadota; class Gammaproteobacteria; order Moraxellales; family Moraxellaceae; genus Acinetobacter; species Acinetobacter sp. YH12251. The sequence continues at coordinate 79,364 of NZ_VPDZ01000009.1, forward strand.
AAGCGAGTTAATCAATGCAGTTTCTTCACCACAGATATAACGACCCGCACCAGTATGCACGTGTAACTCGAAGTTCCAACCTGTACCGAGGATGTTTTCACCCAAGTAACCTTTGGCACGAATTTGGTCTAATGCTTCATTTAAGTATTGAGCCGCTTCGATGTATTCACCACGGATGAAGATATAACCCTGTGTTGCTTCTAATGTATAAGCAGCAATCAACATACCTTCGATCAATTGATGAGGAAGTTTTTCCATCAACAGACGGTCTTTGAAGGTACCAGGTTCCATTTCATCGGCATTACAGATGAGGTAACGAGGGCCTGAGTTATCATTTGGCGCCATAAGCGACCATTTGATCCCTGCAGGGAAGCCCGCACCACCACGACCTTTTACAGTCGCAGCTTTGATCACTTCAAGCACTTCTTTCGGTTGCATGCCAACAGCTTTCTTAAAGCCTGCATAACCTTCAAGTGCTTCGTAATCATCTGCACTGCGAACGTGTTCCTGTTTACTCAAACGCCAAGTTAATGGGTGAGTTTCTGGGTTACCGTCGCCATAAATTGGTTTTGGTTCAGTATTCATACATACTTCTCCAATAACTGTTTAATTGAAGTCACTTCAACTAGACCGTGAGTGTCTTCGTCAATCATTAACGTCGGACCTTTGTCACAGTTACCTAGGCAGCAAATTGGCAATAAAGTAAAGCGACCATCTGCAGTCGTTTGACCAAATGAAATGCCTAATTCACGCTGGAATGCTTCAGCAAGTGTTTCCGCACCCATCAAGAAACAAGCAATCGAGTCACATAATAAAATTACGTGGCGACCAACTGGTTGACGGTAAATACGGTTATAGAAAGTTGCAACACCTTCTAGGTCTGCAAGGCTCATGCTAAGCAATTGCGCAATAGCATTCATCTGTGCATCATCTACCCAGCCATTACGGCGTTGTACACACTTCAAAGCATCAAGACATGCTGCGCGTGGGTACGGATAGTGACCAATGTGATGTTCGATATCGTGGATTTCTTCCGCAGTTAAAATCCCTTCAACATTCACACGTGGTTTTTTGTCAGTCAAAATCATCATAATGCGATTACCCCTTAGCGATCCACGTCAGCCATTACGACGTCAATTGTCGCTAAATAAATGATTAAGTCAGACATTAAGCTGCCGTTAATCACAGAAGGCATTTGCTGTAAGTGCGTGAAGGTTGGTGTACGGATACGTGTACGGTAACTCATCGTTGACTTGTCTGAAGTCAAGTAGTAGTTCGACGCACCTTTTACCACTTCCGCCATTACAGAGCTTTCGCCTGCTGGCATTACAGGACCCCATGACACGCTCAAGAAGTGCGTAATCAATGTTTCGATGTCTTGTAAAGTTTTATCTTTTGGTGGTGGAACAGCCAGTGGATGGTCTGCTTTGTATGCACCAGAAGGCATGTTGTCTAAACATTGCTTGATGATTTTCAGCGATTCTTCAATTTCACGGAAGTGAACAAGAACACGTGCATAAGCATCGCCTTCGTACTCTAAAGGCACATCAAAGTCGTAGTTTTCGTAGCCGCTATAAGGACGGTATTTACGAACGTCGAAATCAATACCTGTAGCACGTAGACCAGTACCCGTTACACCCCAAGCCAATGCAGATTTAGCATCATACTGAGCAACATTACGGGTACGACCGATAAACACTGAGTTTTTCAGTGCTGCAGTGTAGTACTCGTTCATACGCTTCGGCATCCAATCTAGGATTTCGCGAATGAGGTGCTGCCAGTTGTTTGGCAAGTCATGCGCTGTACCACCGATACGGAACCATGCTGGGTGCATACGGTAACCCGTGATCGCTTCGATCGCGTCATAGATTTTTTGACGGTCAGCGAACATATAGAATACTGGGGTCATACCGCCGGCATCCTGAATCGCAGTACCAATGAACAATAAGTGGTTATTGATACGGAACAATTCAGACATCATGACACGGATACATTGTGCACGATCAGGAACGGTAATCCCTGCCATTTGCTCTACGCCAAGAACGTAAGGCATGTTTTGCGCACAACCACCTAAGTAGTCAACACGGTCTGTATACGGGATGAATGAGTGCCATGTTTGACGCTCAGCCATTTTTTCCACGCCACGGTGGTGATAGCCGATGTCAGGAACACAGTCTTTCACTTCTTCGCCGTCCAACTGCAAGATCACACGGAATGCACCGTGCGCAGATGGATGGTTAGGACCCAAGTTTAGGAACATGAAGTCTTCATCATCGTTCCCACGCTTCATACCCCAATCTTCAGGTACGAAACGAAGATGTTCTTGTTCGTAATCCTGTTTCGCTTGGTTTTGGCGATAAGGCGTGTATTCAGTCGCACGTGCAGAATATTCTTTACGTAACGGGTGACCTTCCCAATATGTTGGCAACAAGATACGACGGAGCATTGGATGCCCTTCGAAGTTGATACCAAACATGTCGTAAGCTTCACGTTCGTACCAGTTGGCATTTGGCCAAATGTTGGTTGCCGTTGGAATGTTTACATCATTCTCAGCTAATGCAACCTTGATACGAATATCACTGTTACGCTCAAGCGATAACAAATGATAGAACACAGTGAAGTCAGATGCAGGCAGACCATCGCGGTGTGTACGTAAACGCTCATCAACCGCAGACAAGTCAAACAGCATCACGTATGGACGTGACACCGTACGCAAGAACATTAAAACTTCTTGTACACGTGCGCGCTCAACCCAGACTGTTGGAAAGTCTTCAAAAGTCGTTTGCACGTAGAAGTTCTCACCAAATTTGGTTTTGAGCTCTTCTACAATTGCAAATGCAGGGCGGGAATCAACTGGAGTTGATTCTGGCATAGCAATGTCAGTTTCAGCCATTGGCTTGGCTTCCTATTTAATACAAATTCAGTCAATCAAAACGACAATTACACCCAGTCCGGGTGTATCAATATTTCGTCGCAGTGATTATTTAATTTCATCCATTGAGCGTAAGTTTTTCACTGCAATACGCTGTGCGTTCTTACGGTCACGTTCTGGCATCATCTTTGGCTTATACACTGGCTTAAGATCATCACCAATCACGGCCGATAAAGGACGGCGCTCAAGTTGAATCTGGTCTTGCAATAACATCAATGCCTGAATTAAAGCTTCAGGACGTGGTGGGCAACCCGGGATATACACATCGACAGGGATGATTTTATCCACACCTTGTACAACTGAATAAATGTCGTACATACCACCAGAGTTTGCACATGCGCCCATTGAGATTACCCATTTAGGCTCAAGCATTTGCTCGTACAAACGTTGAATTACTGGCGCCATTTTCATGAAGCATGTACCTGCAACAATCATCAAGTCAGCCTGACGTGGTGAAGCACGAATAACCTCGGCACCGAAACGTGACAAGTCATGCACGCCTGTTAAAGTCGTTGCATACTCTACGTAGCAGCAAGATGTACCAAAGTTAAACGGCCAAACTGAGTTTTTACGCCCCCAGTTTACTGCTGTATGTGCAACATCCTCTAAACGAGTCATGAACACATTTTTATTCACTTCTTCTTCAAGCGGATCGGTAACGATTTGACGCTCTTGAAGTGGATATTGATCAGCATCCGGATTCGCACGGGTTAATGTATATTTCATCCCGTCTTACTCCTTGTCAGATGATGCAGTCGGTGACTTAGATTTCACACGACCAGATGATTGCGCTGGAATTTGACCTGTAGGGTCCATAACCAACTCTTCAATAGAGTTAAAGCGTGTGATTTCTGCGATATCCATATTTGGCGAACCAATTTTAGGTTTAATTCCCGCCGCTTTACGTTTGTCAGAAGGTGACCAATTCAAACCACCAGAAGACAATTCATAAACCAAACCAGCAAGTAAAACTAAAATAAAGACTGCTGCAGCTGCAAAACCAACCCACCCTGTTTCACGAACAGAAGATGCCCATGCATAAAGGTAAAGTGCTTCGATATCGAACACCACAAAGAAGATCGCAACTAAATAGAATTTCGCAGACAAGCGAATACGTGCACCACCAGCACCTACTACACCTGACTCAAACTGCTCTTGCTTAGCACGACCCCATGATTTACCCCCAAGGAGTAAAGGGACGGTCAGCATAAAGACGCAAAGAAATGTAACGCCGATCACGAAGGCAATAATTGCCCAATCGTATGGAGTAATGGCACTCATGCGGGGATAACTCCTGGCAGGCCTATTTATTAACAAAGAATGTATGTATTGGCCTTCAAATACACCAAACACAAAATTAATCCCGCCAATTGTACCTGATTGAGGAGGCTTCTTGCTAGCTTATCGATATTCGTCTTTAGGATGATTTTTTAATCATTTCAGCATTTAAATTGGGTTTACTCCCTTAAATTTAGGATTAATCGCTTAATTAGATTAGATCTTATTTTTTTATTAATTATTACATTTATGTGATTTTAACAGAAAATTATGACTGTTCAGTTTCATGAACAAATCCTTCAACTTTTAGCTCATGTATTAAATTTTCATGGCCGTATCATTTATTAAAGAAATTCCATTTTGTTTCAAATTGGTTGCTTTTTTATCCCATCTATTAGCTTTGATCTTTCCCCTAAAATGAAAAACAAGTTGAATTAGCACAAAGAAAAAAGTCTTTTTTTAGCTTCTTGTGACTTTTTTGCAATTCTTTGACACGACCCACAAAGAGTGTGATATTTGTAGTTAAAACAGAAAAAGCAATCACAACGGAGAGACAATAATGACTTTAGAATTTACGCATAAACCTGATTATTTTCTATCTGCACAATTGGTGATTCACCATATTAAAAGCTATTTAGATAAGCATCCTGATGCTCAAAATGCCATTTTTGATTTACGTGATATTTATGAGTTGTTACGACAAGATTTAGCTTCTGCAACAACCAACCTTAACGGGATTATGAATATTGCAGATGAATATAAACTTGAAACTTTAAACGGTGATCAAAAACTTATTAGCAATTATTCTATCGATGCTAAAAACAACTCCTTACTCATCGATTTTAATGCAGATGCTCTTGCCGCATTAAAAAATGGCAAACCTATTATTGAACCCGATGCAACAATTACGGAATAAGTAGAAAACTGATATCAAAAAGCCATTCAAATTGAATGGCTTTTTATACTTATCATTCACTAAAATCAGCTTAGCCACATATCTAAGCTTACTTAATTTTCATTGGTACTCGGTTCTTTAACATCTAACTTCGGTTTATTTTTCTTAAAACGAGTTGCAGGCCATGTCATGGTGAAACGCGCCCCGCCTAATATTGGACTTTCATCAATATCAATAGTCCCGCCAAACCAATATGCAATGCGACTAACAATCGATAAGCCTAAACCATAGCCCCCTGAGGCACGAGTGCGACTATCATCTAAACGTGCAAAAGCATCAAAGATACGTTTACGATCTTCTTCTGGAATGCCGGGGCCATCATCTTCAACACAGATATAAGCCATACCTTCATCATTCACACCACCACTAATCAGCACTTTATCGTCACAATATCGCACTGCATTCCCCACCAAGTTTTGTACAACACGGTGTAAATAGCGACGCTCGGTTTCCACAACCACTCCAATTGGTGGTGCTTGCAATTCCAAGGTTTTCCCAGTCTTTAAGGCTTCAGTTTCAATCAGGACCTGATCTAAAACTTCAAACAAGCTAACATCTTCAAACTCCAAAGATGGCATACCCTGTTCGAGCTTAGCATAAGTCATGATTTCATCAATCAAGGTGTTGAGCGCTTCGATATCTTTGTCGATTTGTTCAACTTGTTGCTGCCGGTAATCATAATCATCTTCATCCGCCATCATTTCAACACCAAAGCGAATACGTGCCACGGGTGTCCGCAGTTCATGCGATACCGCGCGCATTAACTCACGCTGTGCTTCAATTAAACGCTCAATATGATCTGACATCGAGTTATAGCTGGATGCCAAGGTACCAAACTCATCCGTGCTTTCGACAGGCAGACGTACAGATAAGTCCCCGCCCTTCATTTTATTTAACGCATAATTTACAGCACGCAGCTTACGTTGCATCGGCACCAATAGACCATAAACACCCAAGCTCAAGACAAACAAGCTCAGTAGCGTAATACCCGCTGCCAACTGGAAAGGCATCCAATTAAATAATGGTACCGGCCCCATGACCAAGACTTCTGAAGTTGAGCTTGGAATTGGTGATACGATCGAAATAGTTGTGCCGCGCTCTGTTGCACTATCACGATACAAAATAATACTGTGATCTAAGCGTAGTCGACCGATTTGCTCAGAGTCTAAAGGCAAACTTTGAACATTTTGAATTGAAATTGGATAAGAAAAATGATGTTGGATTTTTTCAAGATATTGTTTTTCTTGACCTGGGTAATACACCAAATAATCCAGTATAAATACAGGCAATGCTTTCATTTGGCGTTCTGAAATATTATCGGCTTTTATATACAGTAGATGTGCAGGGTCATCTTTTAAGCCAATAATAATATAAGCTGCTGTGGTTTGTGCGTCCCAACGCACTACAGCTTTACGCTCTTCTATACGTTTTGTTTCCGCTCGGGTTAAATCAACCTGATTAGCTTTTACATAATAAATAGGCAACTCAAGTAGATCGGATGCATCTGACACCCAATCTGACTTTTGTTGTTCATTTGGCTGACGTGCAATACCTTCACTTATAATGAAAGCCAAACCGTCAGTAAGCGATTCACGATATTCTTGCGCGCGCTGGTAGTTAATGATTTGCACCAGCAAATAGCCAAATGTAGCGACTAAAAAGACTAAAATCAGTAGCCCCGCATAAACGCGCAAAAATATACTGTGTTTAAACACGTAAAAGTGTCCTACTTTGCCAAACTAAGGGACGGTATTTTACATTAAATGCCGTTGGTTTCTTTTACGAATAAATAACCTTTACTACGTACGGTTTTAATGCGTTTCGGGTTTTCTGGATCATCACCAATTTTTGGACGAATTCGCGAGATACGCACGTCAATTGAACGATCTTGACCATCGTATTCAATACCACGCAGACGCTCAAAAATATCTTCACGAGAAAGAATGCGACCCGCATTAGATGCCAACAACCATAAAAGGTCATATTCTGCACTGGTAAAGTCAACCAACTCATTATTGAGTGTGACAGAACGACCACCATTATCAATTACAAGATCATCAAATTCGATGCGCTGTGCAACCTCATCTTCTGGTGCTTTGTCTGTACGACGTAATAATGCACGAATACGCGCAAGTAAAACGCGAGGTTGAACAGGTTTTGCAACATAATCATCTGCACCCATTTCTAGACCCAACACTTGGTCCATGTCTTCGGTACGTGCAGTCAACATTAAAATTGGTTGATGGTAGTGTGGACGAACTTCACGACAAATGGTTAAACCATCAGCACCCGGAAGCATCACGTCGAGTAATACCATATCTGGTTGTTCAGCGATAATACGGCGAATCGCACGATTACCGTCTGGTTCTACCCCAACCTCAAGTCCGTTACGGATTAAGTATTCTTGAGTTAAACGAGCAAGACGCTCATCGTCTTCAACAATTAAAATTTTAGGTAACTTTTCTTCTTGGCTCATTGATTGCCCCTTATTTGATTGGGCGTATCCTATTTGAAATCCGATAGATACGCTTAAACATAGTTTGCAATATACACACGTTTACATTGTAAACAAGATGGCATTCACCAAACTGATACATCAATATCGTATTTTGTAATAAATTTTAACCTGCTACATTTTTGCAGCCGTATTTACCAATCATTTCCACGCCCTATTGCTCACAATACCAACAATTATAAATTTGGATACATTTTCATCGAATAAAAACTGACTGATTAATTCACAACTTTTTAGGCTTTCTGAAGTTATCCACAATGTTATCTATAAGCACTCTTTTTCGACTTTGCTATGCTATGCCCTTGTCGGATAAGGCATATATAACAAAGATAAAAAATAGGGATTTTTTGAGATGGATTTCTGCCAGAAAAGTTCAAAGCATTTAGTAAAATGTCAATATTGATATACCCTGAATTTTCCCGTATCTTGTGTTCAATAAATTTTTAAACCACTAGGTCTTGTGTTTAAACCTCAAACACTGTGGCATAAAAATTGCCCAGTTCAAACGGTCCTAACATAAAAATAGATGACAAATGGAGCTATGCTAGCATGAGCGTAACGAATTCAACCCCTGGTCAAATTCAGGTGATTAAACGCACCGGTGACGTTGCACCTTTTGATGCAGAAAAAATCTCTGTGGCGATTGGTAAAGCGTTCTTGGCCGTTGAAGGCCAGCAAAGCGCTGACTCCAGCCGTATTCATGACCGTATCTCTCAATTAACTGAGATGGTATTGAATACCTTTAACCGTCGTTTACCTTCTGGCGGTACCATTCATATTGAAGAAATTCAGGATCAGGTTGAACTTGCGCTTATGCGTACAGGTGAGCAAAAAGTTGCTCGCTCTTACGTGATTTACCGCGAACAACGTGCCGAAGCTCGTAAACAAACTGGTGCTCACCACCACCCTACTTTACAAGTGACAGGTTCAAACGGTCAGCTTAAACCGCTTGATCTTGGCGCACTTGAGGCAAATATTGTTAAAGCAGCTGAAGGTTTAGAAGGCATCGATGTTCGAGCGATTATCGATGAGACTGTAAAAAACCTTTATAACGGCGTAAAAGAGTCAGACATATCAACGACCATGATGATGGCTACTCGTACACGTATCGAACAAGAACCAAACTATACATATGTGACTGCGCGTTTATTGCGTAACGACCTTGTTGCTACAGGGTTAGAGTTCTTAGGTTTAGATACTGACACGAATGAAGGCGACGCTTTAGAAACTTTCTTGAAGAAAGGTATCGAGCTTGATCTTCTTTCTCCAGAACTACTTAACTTTGACCTTGCAAAATTGGCTGCTGCGATTCAACCAGAACGCTCAAACCAATTTACTTATTTAGGTCTACAAACTTTATTTGACCGTTACTTCATCCACTCAAATGGCGTACGTTTCGAATTACCACAATTATTCTTCATGCGTGTTTCAATGGGTCTTTCATTGAACGAAGAAAACCGTGAAGAACGTGCAATCGAATTCTATAATTTATTGTCTAGCTTCGATTACATGGCATCTACGCCTACTCTATTTAACTCTGGTACTTTACGTCCACAGTTATCTAGCTGTTACTTAACAACGATTTCAGATGACCTTTACAACATTTATGGCGCAATGCGTGATAACGCAATGTTGTCTAAATGGGCGGGTGGTTTAGGTAATGACTGGACACCAGTTCGTGCGCTTAACTCGTACATCAAAGGTACAAATGGTAAGTCACAAGGTGTTGTACCGTTCCTTAAAGTTGCCAACGATACTGCTGTTGCAGTCAACCAAGGTGGTAAACGTAAAGGTGCAGTATGTGCATACCTTGAAACTTGGCACTTGGACATCGAAGAATTCCTAGAGCTTCGTAAGAACACAGGTGATGACCGTCGTCGTACACACGACATGAACACAGCGAACTGGGTTCCAGATTTGTTTATGCAACGTGTATTCGAAGATGCTGAATGGACTCTGTTCACACCATCTGAAACACCTGACTTGCATGACCTAACAGGTGCAGAATTTGCTGAACGCTATGCTTACTACGAAGGCATTGCGAAAGAAACCAACATGCTACATAAGAAAGTCCGTGCGAAAGACTTATGGCGCAAAATGTTGTCTATGTTGTTTGAAACTGGTCACCCTTGGATCACATTCAAAGACGTATGTAACTTACGTTCACCACAACAACACGTTGGTGTAGTTCACTCTTCTAACTTGTGTACAGAAATTACGCTGAACACTAACGAAGATGAAATCGCAGTATGTAACTTAGGTTCAATTAACCTTGTACAACACGTTCAAGGCGGTGTGTTAGATCGTGAAAAGCTTGCTCGTACAGTTAAAACTGCTGTTCGTATGCTCGACAACGTGATTGACATCAACTACTACGCTGTTCCACAAGCGCGTAACTCGAACTTGAAACACCGTCCAGTGGGTATGGGTATCATGGGCTTCCAAGATGCTTTATACGAAATGAAATTGGCTTATGGTTCTGATGCTGCGGTTGAGTTCGCTGACGAATCTATGGAAGTGATTTCTTACTACGCAATCCAAACGTCTAGCGACTTGGCACTTGAACGTGGTACTTACGAGACATTTAAAGGTTCACTTTGGGATCAAGGTATCTTGCCAATTGACTCTTTAGATATCGTACAAAAAGCACGTCCTGACCGTATGTTCGAAGTTGACCGTACAACACGTTTGGACTGGGATACTTTACGTACTAAAGTTCAAAAAGACGGTATGCGTAACTCAAACGTGATGGCGATTGCACCGACTGCAACCATTTCGAACATTTGTGGCGTGTCTCAATCAATCGAACCAACTTTCCAAAACTTGTATGTGAAATCTAACCTTTCTGGTGAATTCACAGTGATCAACCCGTACCTAGTACGTGCGTTAAAAGATCGCGGTCTTTGGGATTCTGTAATGGTGAACGACCTTAAACACTTCGAAGGTTCGGTTCAAAAAATCGCACGTATTCCTGAAGAGCTTAAAGCAATCTTCGCGACTGCGTTCGAAGTTGAGCCACGTTGGATTGTTGATGCTGCATCACGTCGTCAAAAATGGATCGACCAAGCTCAGTCTCTTAACCTTTACATCTCTGGTGCAAACGGTAAGAAACTTGATATGACGTACAAAATGGCATGGTTACGTGGTCTTAAAACTACTTATTACCTACGTGCATTGGGTGCGACGTCTGCTGAGAAATCAACCATTAATACTGGTGCATTGAACGCGGTTAAGCCTGCTACTGTTGCAGCACCTGTAACTGCAGTTGCGAAAGAAGAACCTAAAGCTGAAGTTGCTGCTGAAGAAGAAGGTTTTGGTCAAGCAGCTCCAGTGCCAATGGCATGTTCAATTGACAACCCTGATTGTGAAGCTTGTCAGTAATTAACTAAAGGTATCTACATCAGAATAAAGGCTACCTCTGTAGCCCTACCTGATAATTCTTCAAAACATGGGCTACATGTAGCATAAGTTTTCAGTAGTGAGGATTTATGTCTAAGAAGAAAGATGTCTTTGGTCAAAAGCTCAAGCTAACCAAAAAAGAAAAAGCAGATCATAAAAGTCGCATGGAGAAATTTGAAATCTTTTCTCTATATTGGATACAAACCCAAAGATTTTTAGATGCCCTGTACACATTATTAGTTCAAATGGGAAAATTAATTTTCCCTAATGAACATATAAGACAACGGTTATTGGATCTTCTTGTAAAGTTAATTACTAAATTTGGATGGTGGTTTTTCACTCCAATTTTATTTCAATTAATAAGTGATCAATTTGCGTTGTCTACATTATTCAATAATTTCTTTTTATAAAGAATTATTAACAAGCAAAGGACTCCACCATGCTCCATATGACCCATAACTATCAGTTAGGACTTGTTGCCTTGGTGGTTTCCTTTATTTTGACTTTTTATGTCCCGATCGCCTATTTCTGGTTCAAGGCATATAAATCGCGTAATCAAAATAAGTAGTGGGGATATTTGCTCTACCGAACACTTTTAGAGCAGTGATCGACAAAACTTAATTTTGCTTACACAAATTGAGCGTATAGTAGGACATCTCAGCGACGCTGGATGTCTATAAAAGATATAAAGCAACGAAGAGAGAACTGTTATGTCTATCCTAAGTTGGGACGATTTCGAAGATGATGAACCGAAACAAGCTGCACAAGCTCACCAGCCTGCGCCCGTCGAACCGCAAAAAACGACTGATTCGCAAGTGGTATCTAATGCACAGCACTCATCGCCGAATTTGGCAGCTGCACAACCCGCTCGAACCAGTACAAATCGACCAACAGATCCAACCGATCCGTTGGCAAGAGCATCTAACGCTCTAGAAAATCTAGACGTTGCACCTGGCTTAGAAGAGCTAGAAATGGGTGCTCAGCGTGTTCAAGTTGACGATAAAGCGATGATCAACTGCCGCGCTGACTTAAACCAACTTGTACCGTTCAAATACGAATGGGCTTGGCAAAAATATCTAGACGGTTGCGCAAACCACTGGATGCCGCAAGAAGTGAACATGAACCATGACATCGCACTTTGGAAGTCTGAAAATGGCTTAACCGAAGATGAGCGTACCATTGTTATGCGTTCTTTAGGTTTCTTCTCGACTGCGGATTCATTGGTTGCGAACAACTTGGTTCTTGCAATCTACCGTCACATTACTAACCCTGAATGCCGTCAGTACATCTTACGTCAATCATTTGAAGAAGCGATTCACACGCACGCTTACCAATACTGTATCGAATCTTTAGGTATGGACGAAGGCGAAGTCTTCAACATGTACCGTGAAATTCCTTCAGTGGCTCGTAAAGCAGCTTGGGGTCTGAAATATACACAATCTTTAAGTGATCCTACGTTCAAAACAGGTACACCTGAAAACGACCAAATCTTGCTTCGCAACTTGATCGCGTTCTACTGCGTACTTGAAGGTATCTTCTTCTACTGTGGTTTCAGCCAAATCTTGTCTATGGGTCGTCGTAACAAGATGAATGGTGTTGCTGAGCAATTCCAATACATCTTACGTGATGAATCTATGCACTTGAACTTTGGTATCGACATGATCAACCAAATCAAGATCGAGAACCCTCACCTATGGACTGCTGAGTTCCAAGAAGAAATCATTCAAATGATTCTTGAAGGTACAATGCTTGAAATCGAATATGCACGTGACACGATGCCACGCGGTGTATTGGGTATGAATGCAGGCATGATGGAAGAATACTTGAAGTTCATCTGTAACCGTCGTTTAAGCCAATTGGGCTTGCCTGAACAATTTGCTGGCGTGAATAACCCATTCCAGTGGATGTCAGAAATGATGGACTTACGTAAAGAGAAGAACTTCTTTGAAACTCGCGTAACTGACTACCAAACTGGTGGTGCGTTAAGCTGGTAATAAATTTTTCAGCGAAATATCAAAAGCGGAACCAAAGTGTTCCGCTTTTTTTTATGAAGAATTTCATTCACCCAAGCAAATCTATGCATTTAATTTAATTCATATTCTGCTAATATAAAACGGTATAAAAATACATCAATTAATAAAAATCACATAATAAAAGAGGACAGAATGAAAGGTCAGATATTAGATTATTCAGTACAAACTAATTCAGGCATCATCAGTGGAGATGATCAAAACCGTTATGAGTTTACAGGTGCAGAATGGCGTGGCCAAAATACACCTAAACGCGGCGATCATGTAGATTTCGATATCAGTCCAGAAGGTCAAGCTGTTCAAGTATTCAATGCACTTGGCAGCAGCAATCATATTCAACAAATTTCACAGCAACTCGATAAAATTTCAAACCAAGACCAAGCTGAATCACAATTCAACATGATTGATTGGTTTGTCAAATGTCTAAAAAATTATGCCAACTTTACTGGACGTGCACGCCGTAAAGAATATTGGTATTTTGTATTGGTCTATCTTATCGCAATGATTATTACTCTGATTGTCGATTCAGTGCTTAGGACCAAAGGAATATTCACTGGTATTTTCATCTTAGCAATGGTTATTCCGTCCCTTTCTGTTGCAGTACGTCGTTTACATGATATTAATAAATCCGGTTGGTATTGGTTAATACAAATGATTCCACTCGTTGGACCGATTTTAGTCCTAATTTGGCTTGCAACGGAAACTAAACCTGAAGTAAACCAATGGGGACAACCTGCAAAATAAATAAAAAATCGTGGCTACTATTTATGTAGCCACCCTATCAACAGCACATTAACTCAGGAAAAATATGAAAGGACAAATACTAGATTTTTCGATTCAAACTAATACTGGGGTGATTAGTGCTGAAGATGGAAAACACTATCAATTTGCTGGTCATGAATGGCGAGGTCAAAGACCACCTACACGTGGAGAACAGGTTGATTTTGCTTTGGATGAAAGTGGGCAAGCGATTCAAGTCTATATTGCATTACGCCAACAAAGTTTTTCCACCAATACGCGAACAAACTACAGTGAAGAAGAGGAAAACTATGACTTTTTCGCGTGGTCATTCAAACCACTGAAAAAGTTTGCTGAATTTGAAGGACGTGCTCGACGTAAAGAGTTCTGGTTCTTTTGGCTATTTTGTATATTGGTCATTATACTTGCCTCTGTTTGCGATTTCGTTATTGGCAGTGAACCTTGGCTAGAAAATATTACTAATATCGTTTTACTCATTCCTAGCTTAGCTGTTGGCGCACGTCGACTACATGACACAGGACGTTCAGGTTGGTGGCAACTTTTAATGCTCACAATCATTGGGATCATCCCACTGATTATCTGGTGGGCTACAGACACCAAAGCCGAGAACAACCAATGGGGTCAACCCGCTAGAGATCTGCAACAATAAGATAAGGCGCACAATGCGCCTTATCTTTTAACACAAAAATTTAGCCATATTTACGTGCAAAATCTTCATCTGAAGTGCATAGATAAATAATAAATTCAATAAAAGCAACAATGGATGGAATAAAGGTCCAACAGAATAGTAGATACACAATCCCCCATCCAATACGACCCAAATAGAATTTATGGATACCAAATCCACCAAGGAAGAATGCTAAGAGTGCAGCAACAATTCGACTCTTTTGAACGTATTGCGTGCCTAAAGCATTCGGCACAGCGACTAAGTAAATATCGGTTGCGTAACCCATTCCACTTGTCTCAAAATCAACAAATTGTCCACGAGCAGGAACAGTTTGTCCTTTCCAATCGCTTCCAGAAAATTGATAACGATTCTGATCATCTCCGCTGATGATGCCTGTATTATTTTGAACAGAAAAATCTAGTATTTGCCCTTTCATATAATCCTCTATGTTTTATCTTTATTTGATGATTCTTGGACGTTATTTTCATCAGCAATATAACGAATTATTGATGAATATCATATCATTAACTTATCTTGCCAAATAGCATTTTGTAAACATCAATCTCAATGCATATACCACAGCCATCGCAAATATCGCATAACCTGCAGGAGTAATAAACAACGGAATACACAAAACAATCACCACGGTTAAAGGATATAAAAGTTTTCTAAAACCACTTTGATGATGCAATTCATGGAGTAAATATAAACTTGTCGTATAAATCACAAGGCTGATCGCTACAAAGTAGCTTTCTTTCTCAGAACTAATCAGCGCCTCATGCGAAACTACATCAACTGCGGCAGCTAAACCTGCACCAATCGCCGCGATACTAATAAAGACAAAGAAATGTCCATAACCCCAAGTAAATGCCATTTTTCGGCTATTTAAACGCTCTGCAATACTGGTATCAAAATAAGACCACCACATGGTGAACATCATCATCAGGCCGCCTACCATCAAAAAGATCAGTTCAGTACTAAAACGCTGATTTGTTAATGCATCGGTTATGGCAATCGAGCATCCGACAATAGATTCGCCTAAAACAATAATGGTAAGCAGTGAATATCGCTCTGCTATATGATGCGCATGCCAAGGTGTACGGCTTGCAGCTTCTGCAAAAACTGGCACAGACAGTTCAGCAATTGCGAGCAAAATGAAAAGATAAACGGTGAAATGCAGCGGCGAAAAATGAAAGAACAGCCACCCGACTTGTACCAGTATGATGCCAAAAGCATAACGTAATGCAGTTTTCCGACGGGACAGATCATGCTTTGCAACGCGAAACCACTGCGTAACTAAGCCTAGACGCATAATGGCATAGCCAATCACAATCACATCAAAATCTTGCTTTTGAAATGCGCTTGGAATACCTGCAGCAATGACCAAAGAACCAATAATCTGTACAAAAGTTAAGATTCGATAGAGCGCATCATCATTATCATATGCTGAGGCAAACCAACTAAAGTTCATCCACGCCCACCATAAAGCAAAAAACACCATGCCATACAGCGTTAAACCCTGAGCTAAATGATTTTCAACAATGGCATGATGCAGTTGCTGCCCTGCTGTTGCGATCGCAACGACAAAGATCAAGTCAAAAAGCAATTCTAAAGAGGTCGCGACACGATGATGCTCATGTGGATCACGTGGGTGCAAAGGTTTGAGCCACTGACTAGGGAATAAAAATGATTTGGACATAGCATTCAGCTTTATTGTTTTCTGTCTGAATTTTTTCAAAAGCCTGAAATAGTTACAAGGTCGATTACATAAATCAGATGAGATACAGTTTTCTAGAAAAGGGATAATGGCTTTAAAAACCTACTTAAGCTTTAGATATTTCAATCGTGGAAGTTAAAAATTCAAAGTGACAAAACTGCGAAAGACGTTAAAAAAAAACTCGATAGATCGATGTGTTTTTTATATCTCAGCTATATTTTTCTCTAAATTTTAATGACATACTGCTAGCCACTAAAAACAATAATGAAACCTAAAAGTGATGTTAAAAGAAAAATTAGCGTCTTTTCCTGACGCAGTTTGGGTACAGATCCATTATGATCAAATGCAAGTTTTAACGCGTGATCATCAAATTGTAGCTGAACAAAACTGCCCTCTGGCGTTTATAGAACGCGGAAGTTTTGTCCGAAACTATCATGTTGCAGAACAGTGCTTCAACCAACTCATACAACAGATCCACTTCAAGTGGTATGAGTTTGGACAACCGGTTATTTTTATTCAGTTAAAAGAACGCTTAAGTGAAGAAGTCAGCGCACTCGAGCTACAAGCCATTCAAGAAATGGCACTAAGCGCAAATGCACATTTTGTATTTGTTTACGACAAACATGGTATCGCACTCGAAGCAGAAACCATCAAAAATGATGAGTCACCTTTGCTCAAATGGTTTTTCTGTGGGCTGATTTTTCTGATTTTGCTGATTATCTTTAAATAATCAGCATCATTCATTAGGTTCGGTGCAACTACGACACTTTCTGCTGCTGCAATTGCTCAATACTCGAAATCAAATCGTTAAAACCGTCAATTACTAGCGCAGGTGCAGCCATTTGAATTTCTTCTGCACTACCATAACCATAGCTCACAGCAATACTCGGCACTGCATTACGGCGTGCGCCTAAAATATCGTACTCACGGTCTCCCACCATCACACATTCTTTTGCATCTAACTGTTCTTGCTGCAAAATATATTCAATTAAATCGCCTTTGTTGGTTCGCTCACCGTTCAGTTCACTGCCATAGATCACAGTAAAATATTGTGCCAAATCAAAATGTTCTAAAATTTGGCGAGCATAAACCGTCGGCTTTGCTGTAGCGACGTACAAGTGAAAGCCTTGCTGTTGTAAAGTTGCTAGAGTTTCGGCAACGGCAGGATAGACTTTATTTTCAAATAAACCGGTAACGGCAAAGCGCTCGCGATAACCTAGTAAAGCCTGATCTGCAAGTACATTATGCACATCGACATTGAGGATTTTTGCCAAAGAGGCTTTTAAAGGCGGCCCAATGATCCAATCGATATTGGTCTCATCCGAAATGGGATGTCCAATTTTCGCCAGTCCATAGCGTGCTGAAGTGGTAATGCCTACTTTTGGATCTGTTAATGTTCCATCGAGATCGATCAATATATTCTTAATCACAGCTTTTACCTTATCCATTCACTTCTGCAAAAATACTATCGAGTGTTCGCTCAAAGTTGCCTATACTATCGCAAATTTTGTTTAATAAGGACATCATTGTGCGCCCTACTGTACTGTGCTTTTCAGGTCTTGACCCTTCAGGTGGTGCAGGACTGCAAGCGGACATTGAAGCCATTGGTCAAAGTGGTGCACATGCTGCCATTGCGTGTACAGCATTAACCGTTCAAAACTCACAACAAGTGTATTCGTTTGAAGCGACCTCTCGTGAGTTATTGCTGGCTCAAGCACATGCCGTCGTCGGTGACCTCCCTATTCGCTGTGTAAAATCAGGAATGTTAGGAACGACTGAAAATATCGCGGCTCTCGCTGAGTTTTTACGTGAACATCCCGAATATCATTATGTTCTCGACCCCGTTTTAGTTGCCAATAGTGGTGGTTCTTTGGGCGATCAAGCAACGTTGGTCAAAGCCTTTGCGGAATTGATTCCGCTTGCCACTGTGCTTACACCTAATACCGTAGAATTACGCGCACTCACAGGTGAAGACGACATATCTAAAGCTACAGCAAAACTTTTTGCGATGGGCGCTCAAGCGGTATTAGTAAAAGGTGGCCATGAAAATACGCCAGACTATATCCAAAACTCGTTGTACATTCAGGGTGAATTAGTTTCTGAAACCCGTTGTCCACGACTAGATGGGGAATATCACGGTTCTGGCTGCTCATTGGCGAGTTTTATTGCTGGGCGATTAGCCTTGGGTGATGAGCTCAAAACGGCTGTTCATCATGCCGAAACATGGCTATTTGGTGTGTTGAAAATCGCTGAATCACCTGTTGTGGGCGGACAAAAAATTCCAAAACGTTTTTAGTATTGTTGGTTATTCATGTTAAGCCGATAAAAACTACTTTATATGATTTAAAAGCCCTGTATATCAGGGCTTTTTGTAATTAAGAGTCGAGTTGAACCCAATATACTAAGGTTGGAATTTCCCATGCACCGCCAGCAAATCCTTTGCACTGTGTGGTTTTTGCCATATAGGTTTGGATAAAGCGCTGACCGTTCCACGACCATTCCCCTTTACTTTGACAATCGCCAATGCCTCGTCCACGTTGGTTGGAGAAAATTTGTCCTTCACTAAACCCACTTCCAGAAAAGGTCACGGATTGTTTGATTTGCTTTAAATTTCGATCCATTAACCAATAGCCATTGCCACTGTTATATGCCCCACGCCAACATGGCACTTCGACCAAGGCATTTTTTCCATTGATTGGAAACACCACGACTCGATCATCCTCTAAGAAATTTGCATCAAAGAGTTGAGGACAATCTTCCACTATGGTTTTTTTCTTAATCAAGCCAAATAATTGTTTGGCTGTGGGCGCATTGACGGCATACCGTGTTTGTAAGCCCTTACTATAATTTTGAATATACACTTTCGGAATACTTTTCGGTTTGAGTACATTGGCCGAACTGCTATTGGCTTTACGCAATAATGCCGAATTTGTCCCTATGCGCTTTTGAAAATCATCCATACGGAGCAAAACCGCACTAGCGCCCTGCACAGACAATAACCATGTTTTGTTGTTGCCTTTCCACACAATCGGTTGATTGGCTTGTAAGGCTTGAATCAGTTTTTGAGTTTGAGCTGCACTTAACTGACCTTCCGCAGTTTTGGCATCAAGCTGCACAGTTCCCTGATTTTTACCTAAAGTGTAAAGTTGAAGCGGTTTATTTGCCGCACTTAACGTTTCAGGATCGAGTTTCACTCGTGCGCTGACTTGCGCTTGAGCGCCCGCAGCACGTTGTAATAATACAGAAATAGCGGGCTGATTGCCCTCCGCTTGATAACCTGCAACGCGACAAGTCCCCGTATTATCACAAGCGATTTCCCAATCCTTATGTGAAAAATAATTTCCTTGAATTTGAGCAAAACTCACACTACAACCCAATGCAGCAACGTAGCCCAATAAAAGTTGCCAGATGACATTATTTTTGTTCATGTCTTTGGCTCGAATAATTATATTAGAGCCATCTTAGAATGCTTTTCACTGAAACTCCAGTTTAAATGGATCTGCTACATGATTTAAATTTATAGAGATGAATCATTCAGTTGCTGTATCTCTTCACATTTTATTCGTTTCGCATTTTCATCACTGAGCGTATTCATCAAATCTGCCGCTAGGTCTTTTAAAAGACTCATATCATCTTCGGTCATTTGATTCGGCTGCCGATCTAAAACACAGAAACTTCCCAATGCCACCCCATTACGGTCTCTAAGTGCAACGCCTGCATAAAAGCGAATGCGGTTATGCATCAATTCAGGTAAATGCGCAAAGCGTGGGTCACGTTGTAAGTCTTCAATAATCAAGCGTTCATTTTGATACACCAAATGGCTGCAGATCGAGTCTTGCTTCGACTGGCGCACCTGCATCGGTTGCTCGGTAGCCTGAGCCAAAG
Organism: Acinetobacter sp. YH12251; assembly: GCF_013417465.1. NCBI lineage: Bacteria > Pseudomonadati > Pseudomonadota > Gammaproteobacteria > Moraxellales > Moraxellaceae > Acinetobacter > Acinetobacter sp. YH12251. Next base: position 99,501 of record NZ_VPDZ01000009.1, read on the forward strand.
GGCTACCTGGAGTATAGACCCAGTCTTGCTTGACCCAAGAAATTTGTGCATATTTCACATCGAAGGCTTGTCGGGCTTCTTCAATATATTGTTCATAAATCGGTAAATTCCGCTCATCCAAAACATTCAGTTCTTCTAATGCTTTTAAGCGCTGTGCTTCAACGCTAGGATCAGGCTCATCCAACCAAGACTCACCATGCGTCAATTGAAAAGCTTCAATGGTTAATAACAAGTCATTCATATTATTGACTACAGCATCGACGATGAAATTTTCTTTGATCGCATCTAATTGCTTTACTTCATCACAGCTCCACAGTGCAAAAATCAGTTTTTTATCTGGAAACTGTGCCTTAAAAACATGGCTTAAAAGGCGAATTTGAGCTTCTGGTGCCGTATGGAAAATCGAAATACATACGATCTGAATATCCTCTTGGATATCATCTATACTTTGATGCTGATTTTGTATCAATACGTCGCTAAAAGCCTGAGCCGGAATACCGCTTAAGCTTAGGCTATGCGCCAACATAGCCGATACTTGAACATCAATTTCCCAACGTGCCCCGATACATAACACCGCTGCTTTCTGATCCTGCTGTGCAACTGGATATGCCCGTTGAAAACTATGATTAAACAGTTTTAATCCCTGATGTAAACGTAGTCGATGTTCAGCACTGGCCTCGGTGTTGTGGCCTCTCGAAAAAATCCGTATGGCTGGAATCGCGACTTTGGCATAAAACGCATTAACCCGCCGTGCCTTGATTTCATCCGTCGCATCCTTCGGTAACTTTTCAGCAATAAAAGTCTGTGCAACACCCATGGCATCTTGCACATCATCAGCGACTAATCTTTGATAGAAGCGCTCATGTGGTGCCAATGCAGGCGTACTACCGATCAGGGTTTTAATAAAACCTAAGGATGGTACATAGCTCGAAAGCACCAATAAACACGCGGTTAAAGGCGTCGATAAAATCAAACCAATCGGCCCCCACACAGCCGTCCAAAACATGGCAGCAATAATAATGGCTAAGGTTGAAAGTCCGGTACTTTCCCCATATAACCAAGGCTCAATAATATTATTACTGACCAACTCCAAGAGCAAAATTAAACCCGCTGTCCATAGCACCATATTCCATGTGGGATCTACCGCAAAAGCCAATGCAATGGGGAAAATCGCAGAAATCATTGGGCCGACATAGGGAACAAAGCGCATCACAATCGCCACCATTCCCCACATAATTGCTGCCGGCACCCCAATAAACCAAAGTCCCAAGGCCATCGGAATACCGTAGGTCACATTGACCATCAGCTGCATACGTAAATATTTACCGATACGATTGGCGGCTTCATCTAGTGCGTCTGTTCCGATATTTAAATTGCCGCCCAGCAGCTTAAGGAAACGGTCATGCAAATCTTTCCGATTGACCAAAATCAGAATCACAAACAAAAATACAATACCTGCGGTTGCCAAGGGATTGAGCACCCGCTCACTCCAAGCCATGACCGCTTCAGCCGTGGTTTGTTGTTGTCCAACCACTTCCACTTGCTGCACTTTAGGATTTTTCTCTTCAGGCACCACATCATCTATCGAGTTTTCAACAGTATCTATGGTGGTTTTTGCGCCATCCCAAACACTCGGGCCGCGTGCAAATTGACGAATAGAATCCATTTTCTTTTGAATCGTACCGTGATATTGCGGTAACTCTTGGCTTAATTGCCCCAGTTGATAACCCAAATAAGAGGCCGCGCCGGACAAAATCGCCAAAGCCAAACCGACCACAATAAATATCGATGGCATCTGTGGTAGTCCCCAACCTCGGAGTTTCATCACCAAAGGGTCAACTAAAAAAGCCAATAAGATTGCGAGTGCCAATGGAATAAAAATATCTTTACCAAGATATAAGGCCGCAATCAGCAAACTGCCGATGATGAATCCTGCCGTGATTCGAATCACTTTATGTAAATCTGCAGGGGGCATTTGCTTCGAGGCGTTCAGGTCTTGCAAGCCTTGCTTTTGACCTGATGGTGATGATTCAAAATCTTGCGCTAATTTATTATTTTTATGATCCATTTTCTTATCCTGAACGATGGTCATTATTTTTTAATTTAGGCTGAAGTTTTAGAACTGCATACGCATTTCATGTAATGATTTGCAAAGAAAAAAAACAGAGCTTTATAACTCTGTTTTCATACTGTGTTTTGAGATGAATTAAAAGATAATTACTTTACTTTGATGAGTCACAATATCCACTGGAACAGAAATATGTTGATGAACGATCTTCCATAGAGACTGCGTTTTTTTCATCCCAATGGTGTTACGACACCACGAGATCCCTGGCGTTGGTATCCCACTCTTATCATCAATTTTGGAATAACAGTGCAGAAAGGCAATATCAGGTTCTGCATGGATGACCAGTTCCCGCCTAAACACCTTTAAACCTTCACGAAAATACTCCCGATAAAATTCCCACATTTTTTGATATGCCATTAAGCCGCGCATTTCACAACTGGCATCAAAAAAGTTCACATCTGCTGCGCAGGATTCAGCAATATTCTCAATTTTCAATTGGCAGATAACCTCATCCCAATTGGCTAAAAATTGCAGAATTTCGTCAGCGGCCTGTTGGTCACCGACTATTTTGATTTTATCTTGCATCTCTGGCACCTATTTCTTTTATTTTTTATGAAGCATTATTCTGTGAGGCGTTTGGAAGTTGAATTTCAACGATCTTCCAGCTCCAACCTCGGCGTTGCATCCTAAATACGGTATATGTTGCTTCGCTAAGGCCTTGGAGCGGCACATACAGATCAAATCGATTCCAAGCACTATAGCTTGCTTTGGGTTCAAGGGACTGGCTTTGTTTTAAAGCGACAGTAGTTGGAGTTGCATCCTTTTTGGATGATGTTGATGTATGAGGTTGTTCTGCGACCTTATTTTCAGCATGAGTGAATAGTTCAATCCCTGAGCTAATCATGCTCGGATTGGTTAGTTGGGTTATTTCTGGTAATTGGATCGACTCTTTTAATGCTTTGCCTTGTAAAAGCAGCATGATACTGTTTGGATTGACCAGACTGTCGACCAGCGTTGCACTGAGGACTGTGCTGAGCTGCCCACCCCACGACTGAGCGAATTCGGGTAAATGCTGTAGCCCAGTTTTCTGTTGAATGAGGTCTTTAACTTGTGGTTTTAGACTCGATTTGACTGCCGCAAAATCGATATATTGAGCAATTTTTTCAGGTTGATTGTGCTCATAGGCTTGACGTATTTGGTACAGCACCCAATACGGAGACGCAATCATCCAACCCAAGACGATGATCAAGATCGCAATGAGCCCATAATACAAAATATGATTCTGCTTATTCATCGTTCACCACTCTAGCCAGTGAAGTTGTAGTACTTCCTTGTACCGTTAAATAAGCCTGCTCTAGATTGAATAGCATCCAACATAACAGCGCTTATCTGAGAACCATATAGCTTTTGATCTTGTGATTTTGACGAGCCTTCAGGTTTGTTCATCTCGCTTTGGCTGTCTTAATCAGGTTGTTTCAAATTTAAGCTGTTAATTCTCTAATTTGGGTATTCGCACCATGGGTTTTAACTGACTAAATGCCTTTATCGCGCGATTGCTCACTGGCATAAAATTGGCTGATCCCAATAATATGATGGTTTGCCGCTTTCAGATTGAAATATGGTTTACCATTATTAACATTCCGTCGTTCAAAGCGACTATCATCTGCACTGTTGTTTTGTACAGACTCAATCCCATTTTGTGATGATGCTTACACTTTATATAATTCACTCGTTAAAATGATTTCACCGTTCCATGCTTTTAATAGAAAACGAAACTGCTGATCATTAGAATGAGTGATCTGGTACCATTCCGACATATGTTACCCCATCATTTTCATTGTTTTATCTATTATTCGATCAGGATTTGTTGTTGGAAATTCAACCTGATCTACAGAATATAAATGAACTCGGTCACATTTTTCAATGTCTTTTTTGATCAGTGTCAAGGCTTAAAATTTAATCACTAAGAAAATGATTTTCAATAAATAATTCCAATAAAAAATAATCCGACCGAAGTCGGATTTCATCATTCTTTCATCATGATGTATTTGTGAATAGAGGCGCATTACTCAACGCATTGAATAAAGGCCTTAAGGACTGAGGATCTGCTTTGAATACGTCGCTTTATTCATTTCTAATATTTCCACACAAAGTTGCACTTCTATTGCTGGAGCTGTGACATGTTGTTTCAACACGTCCAATAGTAACAATGAAATTTGCTTTTGCACTTCGACCGTTCTACCCGTCAATAATGAAACTTTGGCATGCATATACGCATGTTGAGCATGTTCATCCAAACCCACAACAAAATCTTGCTGAGCGACAGCGCGGCTTTTAATATCATTGATGGCACTAACATGACCCGATTCAAATAAGGCAGTGTTTAGCGCTTTAAGTAAAGGACGAGCCTCAAGCTCAAGGTTATTGGAATATTCCAAATGAATATGCGGCATAGTAAAGACATTTCAAACCCGTAATGCGTCTATTATGCAGGCTGAAAAATAAAATCTATAGCGGATTAGTTATCTATTTCATCTTTAAGTAGACATCCCAAGCCAAGTGTGGCCTTCGCTTAGGATGATTGAAGATTGCTTTAAAGCGAACAAAAACGAAACTTAAACTTTTTTCACGTATTCAGATTTGAGTTTCATAGCCCCAATACCATCAATTTTACAATCAATGTCATGACCATCTGTTGCATCGGCTAAAAGACGGATATTTTTAACTTTGGTGCCAACTTTCACCACTGAGGATGAGCCTTTAATTTTAAGGTCTTTCACCACAGTAACCGTGTCACCATCGGTCAATACATTGCCATTGGCGTCTTTAATCAGCACCTGTTCATCTGCAGCGCTTTCGCCTTCACGCCATTCATGTGAACATTCAGGACAAATCAGTAAATCGCCATCATTATAGGTATATTCAGAATTACATTGGGGACAATTGGGTAAAGACATACAAGACCTCAAAAAAAGATGGATGTAAAAATCCACAGAAACTTAATATAACATTTTTATGTATTTCATAAACTTAAAAACCATAAATTTCGTATGGTTTAATCACCTTGTGAAGGTCGTAAATTTCACAACGCTACAGCACTTGAAGGTTTAAATTTTAGATCTCTAATGAGGTATTTAATATTAAAGCTTTTAAGATATGCGCATGATTTTTATCCATATGTTTGGCCGCTGTGAGTAAGGTCAGGGGCTCCTCTTTTTCCCATGCGCGCAGTTGTTCTAACTCGGCTTGATTGGGTTGTATTTCTTGCAAATAGCGCTGTTTAAATTCGTCCCAACGAGAAGCCATTGCCTCGTCTTGATGATACCAACGACGTAAATCTGTCGATGGCGTCAATGCCTTCGGCCACAAATCTAGCTCTGCGCTCACTTTACTGATACCTCGCGGCCACAAGCGATCGACTAATATGCGTTTCCCGTCATCTGGACTGATCTCATCATAAATACGTTTAATGTGTACAGTCATTAAGCCCTCCTTCGCCTATTTATAGTTTTCGATCATTCTTCAAATTATTCATCGGGGATCGCTGGATTCACTAAAAAAGCCAGCAACTGTAAAGACTCCTGCCAACCCAAATAACAGGCATCTGGTGGAATAACGCTCGGCAACCCTGCCTGTACAATCGTCACTTCGGTTCCGACTGAGACCGCTTTAAACTCAACAGTGACTTCGATTTCACCGGCCAACTCTGGCATATCAAATTGGTCTGTATAGCGCAGTAAATGATTCGGCACGACTTCATGATAATCACCATGGAAAGCGTGTGTGGTTCCCGTTGAAAAATTTTGAAACGACATGCGGTACGAGCCACCTACACGCACATCAGAATGTTCCACATGGGCAGTAAATCCATGCGGTGCCATCCATTTAACTAAAGCATCTGGCTCCACAAAGGCACGATAAACGCGCTCTACAGGCGCACTAAAAACACGATGTAATCGAACAGTATTGCTCATGATGATGTCCTTTTGTCATTGTTTTCACTGAATCATCCACATGCATTCACCCTCGCTTTATCGTCAATTTTTATCATACTGAAACGTTCTAAATGAAACAGCTTTGAGACGTGCGAGAAAGGTCATTGCTGTTCAATACTATAGCGAATCCTACAGATTGATCCCATCACTTTAACGCAATGCCGTGTTATGTTTTGTGAGCTGCATTCATATTAACTTAAATTTAAACTGTTTAAAAATAAATACTTAACCCAACATCCCTACAATTTAAAAAATAAAAACCCAGTTGAATCACTGGGTTCTTGTTGCTAAAGATGCAATAGTGAGACTTAGCTCAATTGTGCTTCATCTTCATCCAGATCATCATCTTCATAGATATAAGCCATACAACCCCAGCCGTCATATTCGCCCGAATGTTGTTCCGCAATTTTAATAAACCATTGCTCTAAATCAACGATATCTTCATAATCAGGTTCCATATAAACATAGACCGTGATAATCCATTCCACGCGATCTGATTCTTCATCTTGGAACAATGAAATTTTTTGCTCTTCTTTCAATAAGTACAATGCACACTGTTCAGCCTGCTCTTGAGTCGAAAAGGCAATTGAATATTCGATTTCGTGCGGCACAGATAGATCGTCACCATCTTGCTGCATCTGCCACAGCACATTGCCATTATCATCATCTGGAAATTGTTTAAAATCACGAGTCATTGTACTTTCCCTTATCGTTTATGAATTTTATTCTGTTGACTTAGATTAACGGATAATTGTTGCAATTTGCATTAGCGAAATCTCTTTCATCATAAAAAAAGACCGCCGAAGCGATCTTTCTTATAACAATTCAAATTAAACCACAACGTCCATATTGGCCTGAGTTTCTTTGAAATGTAAAACCAAAGCTGCCATTTTCAATTCTTCTAAGCGTAATTGTAGATAACTGTCGAGTACCCGTGCCTGACTAAAATGTACACCATGCGCATTGAGCAAGGTGAAATCATCCGCCAAAGCCTGCAATAACTCACCTAAGTTTTTGGTATTTAATTGGGCTAAATACAAATCAGCACGACTATTAAACACCAATGTAAATAATTGCATCGCAGCCAAACGACGTTCTTCATCAACATAATTACATTTTGCAGTCGATTGCTGCTCCATTGCATCAATCATTTTGCAACGTACCGCAGTCAAATTTTGCTTTGCCGCAGATTCATTCATGCCATCCATCAGCTGATCTAAAATACTCTGTAAAGGTAAAAAGAATGCTGACTGATAGCCCCGTATTTTGTTGTCCAAAGCACGGTTAATGTTTTCCAAATGCTGCTGATCCAGCGCTTGGCTATACAAACCCTTTAACTCGGCACGGGCTTGTTCCTGTATTTGTGATTTAGCTCTTTCTTGATATTTGCTCAAATACTGACGTACTTGTTCAATCTGTGCGCGAATATCATTCAACATGATATCGGCATTGGCTTTGGTGACTTCCACCAAACCATCAGCCTGTAAAGTTCGATACTCAACATATTGTTCAATATCCACAATATGTTGATATTTCGCTACTTTATCGACTTGGATTTTTAGCCCACTATTTTGAATACGTAATTGGCTGATTTCATAATTCAATTCATCTTGCTGAGACTCTGTTTCAGCCAGTTTTAGCCGCGTACGGTCGAAGTTTTCCTGCAGTGAACGTAGGGTTTTATCATTTTTCAATTTGCGGTTATAAACAAAAAGGAGAGCCACAATTAATAGGATGATAAGGACGATTAAAGCAATATTGATCATTTGCTAATCCTCAAAATAAGCTTCAATAATTTAAGTTTATCCCCCAAAACAAACCTAAGTTACAAAAGTTAAAATCTATAATTCATTTCATATTAGCAGAACAAATGCAAAAAACCGTATTTATCTGACCAAATACACACTTGCACAAAATTCAACTAAAATACTGTTTTAAATCAATTTAATAAAAAATTTTCATATTAAAAAATAATCAATCAATATTCTTTAGAAAATATAATAAAACTTTAGAAATGGTATTTATTTACTAAAAGATACAAAGAAACTTAATATTAATCTTTGTAAATATTTCACACACTTTATAGAGATATTTAAATTATTTATATATCCCCAGAATTGGGGATATGTTGTACATCATTATTCATTTTTAAAGCAGAAAAATCTATTTAAGGCTGTAATTATTCTTAGCTTGCTAAGCTGCCTAAAAATTTCAATTCAATACAGCAGATTTTATGAACAGTGAGCATTCACATGAATATGCTTTAAAATTCTGCTGCGCAATGAATATGAACAGCTTGTTGGGTTAAGGGCTGGGTAAATGCCAGATCGCAAGCATGTAACGCCATCCGTCCGAGTGAGCTTTGCTTTGCATTCGGGTGATACAGTTGATCCCCTGTAATGGGGTGCCCAATATGCATCATGTGTACACGTAGCTGATGAGAACGCCCTGTCACTGGCGTTAATAATACTCGGCTAATGTCTTTGCTTGCGTCATAGCTAATGGCTTGATACAAGGTTTTTGAGGGTTTTCCCAATTCAAAATGCACCATCTGTCGTGGGCGATTTTCCCAGTCCGTAATGAGGGGCACTTCAACACTGCCCTCACCTTCAAGTTTGCCCTGAACCAAAGCCACATATTGCTTTTGAACCGTTCGCGCTTGGAACATTTTACTCACCGCCACTTCTGCATCGCGGTGTTTCGCAAACATCAAAATGCCTGATGTTGCCATGTCTAAACGATGGGTAATTTTTGCAGCAGGATACTGTTGCAAAACACGAAGATAGGCACTGTCATGATGCTCAGGCAAACGTCCCGGAACCGACAGCAATTCCGCCGGTTTTTCGATGACAACCAAGTCTGCATCTTCATACAAAATACGTAGAGGACCTTGAGGCGGCGCATAGACAAAGTTGGGATCTAAAGGCATGGATAGACTGTGTACTGAGAGAATGTCGGCAAAATAACAACTGACTAATTCGCTGTCAATCGACTTTAACCGATCAGGTCTAACCCTAACGATTATTGCTCCCCAATTTACCAAAGGCTGGTGCTAATGAATGAGACAAATCATCCTCCAGTAACTGTAAGATGCTTGCACTTGTGGTTAAAGGATACTGATGTAGTGTGATGCGATATTTGCCCTGAAACCACTGTGACAAATGCAAGGCATAAGTTTGTTTAGGCCCAAGACCTAGATGTTGTTTTAAACGGTTCTTTATACCTGTCCGTGATGATCCAACATACAGAATGTGATTGGGTTGATTTAACTTGGCACAGGCATGGGTTTTCAATGCCTTAAATGCAGCATAGTCCTGATATGTCTGCTGTATATCGCCACCAACCTGCTCTATCACATAAATATAATGTGCGTGTAGAGCAAGATCATCAAAACTTGAAAACTCAAATATACGCTCAGCTTTAGTCTGCTGTGCCTGCAGACAATCCTGTATCAATTGATTCAGATAACCCATATCAAAATTATTTAAAATTTAGATAGTTAAGCATAACAACTTTGTGAAAAAGGACAATCCGAAGCTTAGATTAAGTTTGAGTTGTTCTGCGTGATATTCATTACATCAGCAATGATCAAAGTTTGTCTGGAATGAATGCGAAGTTTGGAATTTTGAAAAAGATGGAAGGATTTATTATTCGATTTAATTCTTAAAAATTTTTTAGGGTGTAAGAGAAAACAGTATTGTTTACTTCAACTATCATCACTTTGTAAGTCATGATCTTATAGCCTATAAACTTCTGGTTTATAGCGTCCTAAGCTGAATCGAGACCTTTTGGGTGAGTACTGTACACGTGTTTTGCACCACTGACAGCATGCTACTCTTTTCAATCTCTATCACACCCTTGAGATATATAGTAGTGGTATCGATGAGGGATTGTTTCCCTGAAAATTACTATTTTTGACTTATTTTAAAAATATTTTTCATATTTAAAGATATATTGAAAATATTTTCTTCTTGTATCATGTTTTAGCATTTTTTCCATCTGATAAATGACTTTTCCCGAGAATTTTCGCCATAGTTTATCACTCAAACCATCGGGATCATTTGAATTCTAGACAGGACTTTTAACCAATGAGAACTTGTATTGAAATGAGTTCTCCAACTGGATTAAGAGTCAATAATGCATACCACAGCGAGATTTGAAAATTGAGGTGTGCTTGAAAAAAGTAGCAAAAAGCACAGAAGCTATTCAATGCGATGAAAATGAAATTCGTTCAGATTTAACACTTGGCTTAGGACTATTTTTACGGGAGATGCCTGATACTCTTTAAGCTTATGGTGATTAAACTGGTGTGGTTTGTTTTATGCGGATTAAAGGAGTAATGATTCATTATTCTTTTTTATTTTGGCTTAAATTTTTGGGGTGGTATAAGAGAAAACAATATTGTTTACTTCAACTATCATCACTTTGTAAGTCATGATCTTATAGCCTATAAACTTCTGGTTTATAGCGTCCTAAGCTGAATCGAGACCTTTTGGGTGAGTACTGTACTCGTGTTTTGCACCACTGACAGCATGCTACTCTTTTCAATCTCTATCACACCCTTGAGATATACTTTAACCAAAGAGGATCGGGATTAATTTCCTAAGTTTTTCTAATTTTCTGCAAATTCAGCAAATTTTTTCAGCCATTTTAGGTTTAGCAGGATATTTTATCTTTTCAGCTCATTTCAGCGTTTTTTATCTGCAGATTTGCCCAATTATAAGAAAATTTTCTTTTACAACAGACAAAACGTCCAAACACAGCGTCAAATTTAAAAATATATCGCCGCTGAGCATTCATCCCTTCATTTGAATTATCTACATTGATTATGACTCACAAAACACCGCTCAGTGAGTAACTAATGATCTAGATCTATCTTTGTTCTACTTATTGAACTGATGTTACGCAATAACATCAGAAGCACAATTTGCTTCAAATAAATGAACGATACGCGGTAACGTCATCCGCAAGTGTTTGAGACAGGGTTACTTTTAATCAAAAATGTTTTTGCGATACTGTGAATAATTTGACGGTAATGAGCGAGTTTTGCGGTGAGGAGCATTGCTCCGCAAGATGGTTTCCTTGCGAAGCTTCGCTTCTCATTTTGCCGAATGAGAAACAATGTTTCGTAAGAGTACCTCCAGCCGAAGGCTAATCCCTTTATTCAATCCCTAGATATAAGATGCCATCGAATAGAATTAAAAATCATTTTAAAAATGCAAAACTACTTTTAAGTGTGTAACATCAGCTATTTAATGGATGATCTATTCAACGCATTATTGGTCATTGAGCTAAATAGCTTTGTACCCACTGTGCGCTAAACCACCAACCACTATATGCCGTCATACCACAAAGTAAATTGGCCAAAATTTTATTCATTCGGCTGAGGTCTGATGCATATATTTTGAGATTGATCAGATATCCAATCACGGCATATACCAGTCCAATCGCACCACCAATGATAATCAGGATCAAAGGTCATGCTGTATATCCTATTCATAACGCGATTACCTGTTTTAGTTAGCAATTTCTGCGCCATTTTTCTTGGATATACAGCGTTATTTCAAGGTACATACATGTTGAATTTCTAGCTTTGACTACAGCATTTATCGCAACCAACAACTTTTTCTGTTGGCCAGCTCATTCGTGCACGCTTATAAGCGAGTTCGAAATTGGCAAAATAACCAATCAATATTTGCTGGTCAAATTGCGGCATGTCTACACATCCTTGCGTACCATTGTGAATTAAATGCGAGCCATTCGTTAAGGCATTTTCATCCACTATAAATTTAATCATCTACCATTCCCCTCATTATTTTTTATAAAATTCAAAAGATTAATAAATCCATATAAAAATTATGTGATTTATAATCACATAATAAAATTATGCCTTTATTGTTCAAAAATCAATCGGTATTTAAAGATTTTTTTAGCCGTCTCTTGGATGACTTAAACGCATAATGATGTGCTCTTTTAGGACGGATAGATGCGATTGCTCGATTGCATTTTTTGCGCTTAAGCCAAGTGCTTGGAATGTTGAGTAAAGGTATTTTTCACTCGAACTGACATCAACAAATACGACGTCCACATCAGACAACCTATAGTACTCGTCACGAACGGTATGATGGTCTCTGTATCAGTAGCACTTCTTATAATTTTTATAATCTTTAGCAAACTTTGCCAAAACTCAGTTTCTGATTTTTATTTCTATATTTATTAAGCATAACGCAGATCACTCACTCTAAAAGATGGATTCATTTTATAGTGGAATCTTGACTGGTTTATAAAGGGGTATCGACCTGTACAGCTCGTTTTTGGCGAATACGTCGAACCAACCAGATCACGATCGCAATCACTAAGATCACCACAAAAAATGGGACTAAAAAGGCCAATACTGACAAGACCGCCGCGCCAATCCATTCCCCTGTAGATAAGATCGGATTTGCAACGCCACCTGTGGTTGCGGTAGATACGCCACGCGCAGCGACGGTACTCATTTGCACTGCTGTTGCTGTACCACCACCCACGATAATTGCAGCAGCCCAACTGGCAAACTGTGACATTTCACCTGAGCTTACTGCCATTGTAGCAATGGTCCCTGCAATCATGGCTGCAGGTGTTGAAATGGTGTCGAGGGCATTGTCTACCCAAGGAATATAGTACGCAGCGATTTCACAGACAGTCGCAATTGCTAAGCCAATACAAACCGCAGGCATAGACAACCATTCGAATCCTTTCATCGGTTCGAATAATCCTAAAATGGAAGCAACACTCATCACCAATAAAGGTACAAAGACACGGAAGCCACAAGCAGCACTTAAGCCAATACCAATACACAGTCCTAATATTGTTTCCATGGGCTTCTCCGAACGGTTAAACGTACAATTTGTTTTTATAGATGCAGTGTTATACGTTAGCAAAAAGCCCTATCGAGTGATAGGGCTTTTCTTTCTAAACAGCGGATAACTGTTAGTGTTTTGCAGCTTAGGCATTCTTATTGTTAAATTGATTGCCTTGGCATTTGGTACACGGTGGTAAACGATCAGTACCAATTTCTAAGTAGACGCGGTGTCCGCATTGAACACAAAAATAGAAGCCTGTTCCGGGTTTTTGACCAGCAGTAACCATTTTTGTTCTCCATGTGTTTTTAGAAATGGTAGATTCAGTATAACCCTCTTGTGATGAATGTCTATTGGTCATTTCGACAATTGATAATGGCATTTAGGCAAAGCATAATTTCGAATGGAAATTTTGGTGGGTTTACAGCGATTTGCTGAGCCAGTTTTCTACTTGCAGTTCGTCTACACGCAGAAATTCTTTTTCATTGTTTGTGACCATGACCCAATTATTTGATCGTGCATGAGCAGCTAGCCATAAATCGTTATTGCCAATAATTTGCCCCTGAAGCGCTAACTGTTTTCGAATTTGAGCATAGTGTACGGCGGTGTGTTCATCTAACTCTATAACAGGAATGATTGAAGTTAATTCATCAATCACTTTGAAAGCTTTGTCTTTCCATTGGCTTTTTTCCGCACCAAAGCGAAGTTCCCCCAAAGTAATCACTGAAATAAAAATATTGCCGTCAGGTAAATGTTTTTCAAAATGCTGACGGACAATTTCGGGTTGATGCTTGGTGATATAAATACAGATATTGGTATCTAATAAATATTGTGTTGGCATTAGAACTCTTCTCGTTCTTGCGGTGGTTCATCCACTCTTTTTTCCGCATAAAAATCGTCTGGCATTTGTGCCAAGACTTTAAATAGTTGATCTGCTGTGACTGGTTTTTCTCGCAGTATAACCTCATCGCCACGGCGGAAGATTTCAACTTCTTTGCCTTCAAAGCGAAATTCTTTGGGTAAGCGAATAGCTTGGCTGCGACCTGTCATAAAAACTTTTGCGGTAGTCATAGTACTACTCCATCAGTTTTGATATATATCTTATGATAGGTATTTTTCAAGTGTTTTTCAATTACATTAAAATATTTACAGATTCGTAGAATCTAAAAGACCTATTCTCTTTAGCATTAGCTTACCAAGTGGAGTAATCAATCTATAAGAAATCTCAGGCACCCCGTGATTATTAAACTTTGGTAACTTCGTTTTATTGTCAAATTTATAAATTGACCGAATTAGCCTTAATCTTTCCAAATGTAATTTATAGCTTTCCTGAATATCTTTTTGTTCTAAGATACTATCATCCACACCAATATAGGCTCTAATCGGCTCAAGTACATTTTCATGTTTACGACGAAACTCCTGATCTCCACCAATTGTTGGATCTAAAAAAGAACGTAACCAAATCACTTCCTGATCATTAAGCTCACCTAGTAACTTTAATACATACTTACTATCTGAAATATTTTTGACTTCATCCGATATCCCATTGCAAACTAAATTTGCAATATATTCCCGTCTCTCATCTGTGAGTGATCGAGATGCCTGAACAAATCCTTCTTCTATAAGATCAATAACTGCTTCATTAGTTCTAACAATTTCTAAAAACTCACTGTCTATTTGCTGAACTTTTTCATCTAATATTTTTATATATTTAACCAATCTATCCATTCGCTGATCGGGAATAATAGCCCCGACAATTTCTGAAAGTATTGAACCAAAACCTGGTACTAAACCTACTACTGCCTTGTAAGTTGCAACCCTGGTATCGAGAAAATTTGTGTTTAAGTTATTATCAGTCATCTCATCTCCTGAATGTAATTTTACTAATAACAGTCAACCGAATTTTTACTTTAAAATCATATATGTAATTGATGCTGCCAAAAAAATCATTGCAAGAAAAAAATTAATACCTATATTCAATGAGGTAAGTCCAAATGTAAAATATTTTTGATCTAACTGAATAAGTCTTTCTTTCAATATGTTTTTATACGCTAAATCTATATCACTTTGATCAATTTTATTTTCATACAGGTTAAGCATCTTTTTGAAATTATTATTCTCTGCTAAATACCAAGCCTTAGTATTAACAACTTCACGAGCTACCATAATAATGATTATTATAAAAGCTAGCCATTTTAAATAATCATTTGGAGCACTAAATGCACCTAATATAGCTA
Source organism: Acinetobacter sp. YH12251 (assembly GCF_013417465.1). Classification (NCBI taxonomy): domain Bacteria; kingdom Pseudomonadati; phylum Pseudomonadota; class Gammaproteobacteria; order Moraxellales; family Moraxellaceae; genus Acinetobacter; species Acinetobacter sp. YH12251. The sequence goes on from NZ_VPDZ01000009.1 coordinate 114,640, forward strand.
AAAATAACCATACACCCTGCTTATTTAGGTCTTTAAAATAACTAATGATTGCTTCTTCTAACTCAAAAACCTTATGAAAAATATCCTCATTTTCCAAAATATTATCCTCCAAAAAAAGGCCCCTAAATTGGAGCCTCTCTCTCAATCAAGCCACATTCCCTTCTAAAAAGTCCTGTGCAAAACGCTGCAATACACCACCCGCTTCATACACATGCACTTCTTCTTCAGTATCCAAACGGCAAGTCACAGGCACTTTAATAATTTCATTTTTGCCGTCTGCTGTAGAACGCTCAACGACTAAAGTTAAGTCAGAACGCGGCGCAATATTACCAATCACGCTATACAACTCAGTACCATCAAGCTTCAAGGTTTTACGGTCAGTCCCTGCTTTAAACTCAAGCGGTAACACGCCCATACCCACCAAGTTGGTACGGTGAATACGCTCAAAACCTTCCGCTACAATCACTTCTACACCTGCAAGGCGCACACCTTTGGCAGCCCAGTCACGGCTCGAACCTTGACCATAGTCTTTACCTGCAATGATGATCAGCGGCTGCTTGCGGTTCATATAAGTTTCAATCGCTTCCCACATACGCATCACTTCGCCTTCAGGCTCTACACGCGCTTTTGAACCTTGCTTGATCGTACCGTCAGAGCGAACCACCATTTCATTGAACAATTTCGGGTTGGCAAATGTTGCACGCTGTGCTGTCAAATGGTCACCGCGGTGGGTTGCGTATGAGTTAAAGTCTTCTTCAGGCACGCCCATTTTATGCAGATATTCACCCGCAGCCGAATCCATCATGATCGCATTTGAAGGCGATAAATGGTCTGTGGTGATGTTGTCAGGCAGAATCGCAAGCGGACGCATATTTGCAAGTGTACGCGGTGCAGCCAATGCCCCTTCCCAATACGGCGGACGGCGGATATAAGTACTTTGCGGACGCCAGTCGTATAGTGGGCTTGCCGCTTTTTCACGCTCACCCAAATCAAACATTGGGATATACACTTTCTTAAACTGTTCAGGCTTCACCGCTTTTTTCACCAATGCATCAATTTCAGCATCAGACGGCCAAATGTCTTTTAAGTAAATTGGATTACCGTCTTTGTCATTGCCCAGTGAATCGGTTTCGATATCAAAACGAATCGTCCCTGCAATGGCATACGCCACAACTAAAGGTGGAGAAGCCAAGAATGCTTGTTTTGCGTATGGATGGATACGGCCGTCAAAGTTACGGTTACCTGAAAGTACCGCAGTTGCGTACAAATCACGGTCAATAATTTCTTGCTGAATCACTGGATCGAGCGCGCCCGACATACCATTACACGTCGTACATGCATAGGCTACGATACCAAAGCCTAGTTTTTCTAAATCACCCAATACACCTGCTTCTTCTAGGTATAAAGCTGCTGCTTTAGAACCTGGTGCAAATGATGATTTCACCCAAGGTTTACGCACAAGTCCTAACTCATTAGCTTTACGTGCAAGTAAGCCTGCTGCCACGGTATTACGTGGGTTAGAAGTGTTTGTACATGAGGTGATTGCTGCAATGATGATTGCGCCATCAGGCATTAAACCTTCAGCTTCCTGAGCTTTAGCCGCTTCTAAGTTACCTGCAATGCCTTTCGCTTTTAAATCAGCGGTTGATACACGTGCATGTGGATTCGATGGACCTGCAATATTACGAGTGACTTGTGATAAATCAAAACGTAGTACACGCGGGTATTCTGCCGCTGTCATATCCGACGCCCAAAGACCAATTTCTTTGGCATAGGTTTCAACCAATTTCACTTGATCCGCTTCACGGCCTGTCAATGTCAGGTAATCAATGGTGTTTTGGTCAATGTAGAACATCGCAGCCGTTGCACCATATTCAGGGGTCATGTTTGAGATCGTCGCACGGTCACCCACTGACATGCTGTCTGCACCTTCACCGAAGAACTCTAAATAAGCACCAACCACACGTTCTTTACGCAAGAATTCAGTTAAAGCCAATACGATGTCAGTTGCGGTAATGCCTGCTTTACGCTGACCGACAAGCTCTACACCAATAATATCTGGTAGACGCATCCAAGATGCACGGCCGAGCATCACGTTTTCAGCTTCTAGACCGCCGACACCGACAGAAATCACACCCAATGCATCAGTATGCGGCGTATGTGAGTCTGTACCCACGCAAGTATCAGGGAAAGCTAAACCATCACGGTTTTGAATCACTGGAGACATTTTCTCCAAGTTGATTTGATGCATGATGCCGTTGCCCGCAGGGATCACATCGACATTTTCAAAGGCTGTTTTGGTCCATTCAATGAAATGGAAACGGTCTTCGTTACGACGGTCTTCAATCGCGCGGTTTTTCTCAAATGCGTCTGGGTCAAAACCGCCAAACTCTACAGCTAGAGAATGGTCAACAATCAGCTGCGTTGGAACAACAGGATTGACTTTTGACGGGTCACCGCCTTGGTCTGCAATCGCATCACGCAAGCCTGCAAGGTCAACCAAGGCTGTTTGACCTAAGATGTCATGGCACACCACACGTGCAGGGTACCAAGGGAAATCGTGGTCTTGTTTGCGGTTAATCAGTTCTTTTAAAGACTGTTCTAAGATTGCAGGGTCGCATTTACGAACCAACTGCTCTGCAAGGACTTTAGATGTATATGGGAGTTTTGCGTATGCGCCTGGCTGAATATCTTCTACGGCTTGGCGTACATCGAAGTATTCTAGCTGGGTGCCTTGCAGCGGTTTACGGTAGTTGTTGTTCATAGCGTTCCTGCCCTCGGTCTTTCATTTTTTTGCGTTGTCTTTTTCATAGACAATTCATCTTTGTTCGATAGGCATACTACACTGCCGAAAACCCATTTCCCAAATCTGATATATTTCATAGAGTTAAATATAAAAACAGGGGTTTTTGAAATATTTAGTTACACTAACTTTGGAATATTCGCTCTAAATGTGATTTTTTTTGAAAAATAGCTGCAAATCTGCCTCATTCTTTAGTCTAAGGAAAATTGCACTGCATAATATTTAATCTAAATATCAACCAAATTGATTAAAAATCAGTCTTATCAATTTTAGTATTTAATAATCAAGGCATTAAATTATTTTATTAGCTCATTGCGCCTCAAAGTCATAATGTGAATCAAAACACGGTTTTATTATTTATTTTATCTTAATTCTCAATTTATCCCTATTTGCAGGGATAGCGTCGAATCACTCCTCTCTCAGATAATAAAAGCACGACATACAAGCACAGTAATTCACTGTATTCGCCAAAATAATCACAATATTTACAAAACCTTAGCTAAATAAATCTGCGATTACTGTTCTACCGTCATTATGCTTTGGGGAAAGATCATGACAAAATTTAAAACTATCATTGGGGCTGGCTGCCTCTTAAGCTGTCTCAGCTTCATTGCCTGTGGCGAAAACGACCAATCGACAACGGATTCGACGACTCAAGAAGAGGAAGCGGACTCACCTACTGTCGTCTCGAATCCACCACGTTTGAAGGCCAATGCACAAGGTGAGCATGAACTGCTGATAGCGTATAAACGCCAAGCCTTATACGACCCTGAAACGGGTGAAAATGACCTATTACAGGTCAGAGGCTATCTGACTAGACCTGAACTCTGGAACTCGAAAAATACCAATGGCAGCGTTTCGGATGTGCTGGTTGGCCCACAAATTCGTGCGAAACAAGGTGACAATTTAAAAATTCATCTGGTCAATCATCTCCCTGTTGAATCGACGGAGACCTGTCCAAGTCCAGTGACCAATATTAACCAAGGGAACTGTTTTAACACCACAAATTTACATACACATGGTCTCTGGGTTAGCCCGCAAGGAAATAGTGACAACGTATTTTTGAGCTTAAAACCTCAGCAAGATTTTCATTACGAATTTAAGATCGAACCGAATCATCCTGCGGGAACATTTTGGTATCACTCGCATGTGCATGGTTCAACCGCGATTCAGGTCTCAAGTGGCATGGCTGGCCCATTGATTATTGAGGGAGAGCGGAAACCTGTCATTCGTCAGGGGCAAATTCAGCAGACTGGAGATTTGGACATCTTATGGAAAAATCAAAAAACCCAGCAGTATGACCATGAAAAAATCATGCTATTCCAGCAGATTCAATACAATGAAGATTGCGACAGCAATTTAAGCCAAGTGAATGGTACTCCCTGCATCTATAGCTTAGAAGATTATTCAAAACTCGATATACCAACCTCATGGGCGGATGAAAATCGTTTTACCAGTATCAATGGCAAAATGTTTGGTGAAATTAAGGTGGATCAAAACCAATACCACCGCTGGCGCATGATTCACGGCGGTATCCGTGACACCATTGCTTTGACCATCAAAGAACTGCCAGATTCTACGCTCTTTACCGCAAAGCAAACCCTTAGTGAATGTCAAAAGTATCAAAGCAAGTCGATGTCTTCAGAGTTTAAAACGCTGAAAACATTACCGTTGTATACCCTTGCACAAGACGGCTTGACCATGGGGAAAATCCAAAAGCACGGGATTGAAATTTTTCAGCCGGGTTATCGCTTTGATGCCATGCTCTCCTTCCCGACCACCAATAAATACTGTGTATACGATGCCAAGCTGAATCTAGAAGATGAAATTAATGCGCCTGAATCAAGTCCGTTACTTCGTCGCGCACCAGAAGAAAAACTCAATACACAACTCCTCGGTTGGGTCAATGTGCAAGCAACTCAACTACCGCAGCAAACACCGTTTAACTTCTTAAAAAGTCAGGCCACCCAACTAAAACTGGCACCAGAAGTGATTGCACAGCTCGAACAGGGTGATTTATCAGCCTTTATCTCTCATGCGAGTTTAATGACTGCTGAAGTCGATGAAATGCTCAAAACGATGGCGAAGCAAATCACCAACTTTGACATTCTGTTCAATACAGATGGCAGCTTTAAATTTGGTATTCGTCATGCCGAAGAAGGTACCTTGATCAGCTTTGGCGATGCCTACCATGATGAAGACCATACCCACCATAGCTATGTCCGCAAGCTTCCAATCGGGCAAACTCAAGAGTGGGAGTTAAGCAGTAATGTTGCCAGTCATCCCTTCCATATTCATGTCAATCCATTCCAAGTCGTGAAAATATTGAATGAAAATGGTGTCGATGTCAGTGCGATCGGCAGCTCAGATAAAGATGGTGCAGGAAATATTGACTCGCAATATGATGGAATGAAAGGCGTTTGGAAAGATACGCTCTTCGTCAAACAGGGCTATAAAATCTTTGTACGCAGTAAATACGAAAAATTTGAAGGCGACTTTGTGCTGCACTGCCATATTTTAGACCATGAAGATCAAGGCATGATGGAAACCGTGCGTATTTGTGGCGACCAATATGATTGTAATAGTGAGCCTCCTTCACATCATTCCACTATGGATATGACTGCAAGCGATATGCCGACACACAATCACTAAGACAGATCTCTGCTGTACAAAAGCCCATATCAATATGGGCTTTTTGTTTGCCTAACACTGCGGCTTGCTGCAAAATAACATGATTAATGATATCTAAAATTTATACTGAGGCTGGTCATGACAATGTCTATGGCATTCACATCTTTTTCTCTCAACGGTGTCGATGCACAAAAATTTTTACAAGGGCAAGTGACTTTACATGTTGAACGCCTTGAAGAAAATGCAACACGTTATACCGCAATCTGCGACCTCAAAGGCCGTATTCATTTTGGTTTATGGCTCACCAAACACAGTGCTGAAAGTTTTTCTATTGTCACTACAGCAGATCAAGCCGAAGAATTTGCCAAACATATTAAAAAATATGGTGCATTTTCTAAGATGAAACTTGAAGAAACTGGTGCAGTTTTTCCAAGTTTAGTCGGTGATGAAACGACATTTACTTCGGAACCGACGGATGTTGCAGCATGGGAAATTCAAGCGATTCAAGCGGGTCAGGCCTATATTGACCAAGCGCTTGAACATGTGTTCCAACCGCAAGAGTTACGTCTACATCAGCGTGAAGGCGTCCACTATGACAAAGGCTGTTATTTGGGTCAGGAAGTGATTGCACGCTTATGGTTTAAAGCCAAACCGAAAGCTTGGTTGCATGCGATTTCAGGTACAGGCGCTGCTCCTGCACAAGGCGAACAGCTGAATAAAGGCGTACAAGTCGTCAATAGCGCGGCTGTAGATAATGGTTATGTAGCATTGGTTGTTGCTCGTCCAGAAGCTTTAGAAGAGTTAGATGTAACTGTTTTAGCCTTGCCTGAAGCTTTGAATGGTGATGTGGCGCGTCCTGCTTAAGCATCTTAATTTTGAAAATAAGAGCCAAATTACAAAAGTTGTTTGGCTCTTATTCTGATTACTATTTAAAATTACAACAAAATATAAAGATTTATAAAAATGCTCATCCCTTTCCCATTTCGCTTTTTCTTATTGAATTGCCTCATTCTCTTCAGTTGTTTTATATCACCAAATATTTATGCCGAGATAGATTCAGCAGTATTGGAAGAGCTAAAAAATAGCAATGTGGTCGATCAAACCAACTCGCTTTCCCGCGATGAAATTGTCCAGTTGAAAAAGCAAAACGAGCAGCTTTATCAGCAAAAGCATATCGACTTTAAAATTTTGATGATTCCCTCGACCAATGGAAAACCTATTGATCAATATGCACTTGAGATATTCAATAAACTTAAAATTGGCAATGAGAAGCTCGATAACGGCTTACTACTTTTGGTTGCAAAAGATGATCGTAAAATGCGGTTCGAGGTAGGTTATGGTTTAGAGGGAGATTTCACTGATCTAGAAGCTGGGCGCATAATTCGACACACACTCGCTCCAAATTTCCAAAATAATGACTATTTTAATGGCTTTAAAGAAACACAAAAAAAGTTACTAGATAAATCAATTACTCTTGGTAAACCTAAAAACGAAGATCAAAAAATAGATCACATTCTAAAAACAATAGCTGGAATATTTCTATCATTCTTATTGTGTATCCCACTCTATTGGTGTTACACAAAAGTGATTATTAAATTTGGTACTAATGGTGCCTTAGGTGCTTTTATTGGACTCCTTATCTTTGAAATTTTTATTCATCTTTTGATTTTTGGTTATTTAAATTTTGGAAAAATTGCATTTTTACTTTGCGCATCTATTCCTCTTTATGCCCCTTTTATGTTGACTATATTTCTTCCCTTCAATGAACCATACAGATTACTTAAAACTATTTTATACAGCTTACCACTTCAGATTTTTGCTTTATTTGGCTTCGGCATTTTTTACTTCATCGAATTCTATCCTCAAATATCATTCATTATATTAACATCCATAACCACTTGTTTTATTTTACTTTTATTAAGATATGCGGTGTTTTTATATCGATTCAGAGCAGGGACTGAAAATACCTATCTCACCGCTTTTTATAATCAATATTTACAAGAAAAAGCACGTCAAAAAATGTTGGATGAACAATATGAGCGTTTAAATCCTTTCAATAAAACGAGCGAATCAAGTCAGTCTTCTTCCTCTAGTTACAGCTCTTCATCGTCAAGCAGCAGTTCTTCATCAGGAAGCAGCTCAAGTAGTTCTTCCTCATCTTCCTCACGAGATTCAGGAGGCAGCTCAGGCGGCGGCGGCGCATCGGGTTCATGGTAATACCTAAAACGACGTGACGATTAAAGATTAATTTTTTAAAATCCAATCACTCAAAGCCAAAGCCTAAAGACTTTGGCTTTTTAATCACTAATTTTTTCCCTCACATAATAAATCACCCCTGCCCGATCATCCGAAAAATAAAAAGATTTTTCATCGATCTTATAAATATCTGCAGGCCGCCCAATTACCGTTTTACCGAATAAAAAACCATCCATAAAGGTTTCAAGTTTTTGCCCTTTACGCATAATTGCAATTTGATAGCCATGGCCAATCGCTTCGTCGGTAGAGCCATGCAAAGCCACTAAAAAAGAATTTTTGATGGTGTCATCTGTGTCTGGATGGTCAAAATAATCAAAACCTAATGCAGAGGAATGCGAAGGGAAATAAGCATAGGGCGATGGAACATTTTTACAGCCTGATGCACGTTTAAATTTAGAGTCCGCCAAGACATTGCCCAGCCATGAATAACATGCGGGCCAACCATAATCGACATCCTGTTTTAGCGCATAAAAAGTTTCATCTGGCTTTTTACGTCCCAAATGATCAGCACCTTGATTGGTCGCAAATAGAAATCTACCGATCCATTTTAGCCCAACAGCATTACGCAAACCTGTCGCATAAATCCGTTGCTCTGAACCATCAGGATTCATCTCAATGACGGAGGCTCGTACTTTTTCTTTTTCAACACAGGCGTTACAACTCGAACCAACCGACACATAAACTTTTCCATTTCCACCGATAGCAATCGTCCGCGTCAGATGCCAACCGCCGTATTTATAACTCAAACCATAATCGGGAAATGTCGCTAAAACTTCAGCCTTACTCGAAGGCTGAGTTTCTCCTCTACTAAATTTTTGCCGTGTCAATCGATGCGTTTCCGCCAAATAGAGCCAATCCTGTCCTTGAGCATCGGTATAAAACTGAACTGAATTTGGATTTCTCAAACCAGTCAAATAAGGAATGATTTTGCCAAATTTACCGGTGTCAGCATTCCAATCATCCAATATATACACAGTACCTTTTTTATTATCTGTTAGATCATACATATCCGTGACAAACATTCTGCGATCAGGTGCTTGCGCAAAAAAGCGTACCCGTTTGAGACCATCAGCAGCAGGAATGATCTCGAAATTTGTAGGCAAATTTAAAGAAAACTGCTTGCCATTTTTTAAATGGATTGGATGAGGTACCAGCTTGGGTTGTTGAGCCCAACTGGTCATTGAACAAACGAAACTAAGGATCAAGATGGCACTTATTTTTATCATATTTAAATACATCTCAATGAATCATGTATATCTGTATTCATCATAGATGCCTTGTATCTATTTTATTCAATTTATATTTTTATAAAATATTATACTTTTGAAAATTAAGGTTTTTTTAAATCACATACGCTGGTGCAGTACACAACAAACAAAAATAAGGAGGAACTTTATTCCCCCTCATGTTTTCGTTTTTAAATCATGATTTTAATCAAAATCCATGAAACAACTTATTCATGTCTTTGCATACATATTCTTTAAAATGATAGGCGCGCGCATGTTTGGCATCAAATTTAGCTTCTAAATCGCCTTTTTTGAAAATATAAACACGATCCTCTTTACTGACTAAAAATTCTGCCCCCAGTTTCATCAAAAGCGCATCGATTTTATCTTCATCTGCAATCGATTCATCTGCATTAATTTTATCGTAATTGCGTTTAATGCCTTTAATAAACATCGCGCTGCCTCTGAGAAAATAACAATGCGCGATTAAATCAGAGTCCTGCTTTTTTGCAAAGGCTTTTGATGCAATAAAGTCATGGCATTTAAAGCGCTAAGGGCAATCAACATTATTTTATAAAAACGCTTTAAATCACAATTCCTCACTTTACATTTACGTAAATCTACCTATGATGTAAAAACCGAAAAAAATAACCACCAAAACACATAAATGGAATTATGTGTATGATTTAAAAAAGGTTTCAAGATGAAAAAAATCCTACTCGCAAGCATTTTAGCAATGAGCACTCAATTGGCTTTTGCTGAAACTAAAACAGATGCCGTCGATCCTGAATTTGCTAAAGTGGAAGCTATGGTCAAGGCCAAAGATATGAATGGCGCCTACCAAACACTGAGCAAGCTTGCAGCAAAAGGTAATGCTCAGGCTATTTATAATTTGGGCTATCTTACTCAAACAGGTCAAGGCGTAGCGAAGGATGAGAAAAAAGCCATCCAACTCTATGAACAGGCTGCAGCCAAAGGCTACCCTGTTGCAAACTATGTTTTAGGTAAAAATTATGCAACGGGCACACTGGGCTTAAAACAAGACACCAACAAGGCCAAACAATATTTAGAACGCGCATCTTCGGCAGGTTTTGAAGATGCCTCCATCGACTATGCCATTTTACTTTTTGCAGAAAATAAACCTGAGTCAGATAAATTGGCACTCAGTAAACTTGATCCGCTGATTAAAAAAGGCAACTACCCTGCGATTCATGCCAAAGCACTTTATGACATCAGTGCAGGCTTTAAAGCTAAAAATGAAAAGCCTATTCAGCAAGGTCTAAATAGCATTCAAGAATTAGCAAAAAAAGGCTATGTCCCTGCATTGATGGCGGTGGGCAATATGTTTGTAAATGGCAATATCATCCCGCAAAATTTGCCTGAAGCTAAAAAAATATTTAGCGCATTAGCCAAAGAAAATATTCCGCAAGCGAAAGAATCTTTGGCAACCGTGGATAAAATGATTGCTGAACAAGCCAAAGCACCTAAAGCCAATGCGAAAAAGAGTTAATTAAGCATTAAAAAAAGCCCTGCACATGCAGGGCTTTTTCATGGGTTTAAGCAAATCTTGAGCTGATCAAAATCACGCCCACCACAGACTGATTAATACACCTGTTACGACAAAGCCCAAGATAGTACTCATCAACAAAGGCGTTAAGGTCTTTTCATTTAAGCCATAAACTTGTCCAAGCATGGCAAAAATCGTCGGCATCGGTAATGCGGCAATAATCGTCCCTGCATATAACATCTCTTGGCTGACATCGGTCAAATAGCGTAAGCCCAAATAAGTCAGTAAAGGCATCACCAAGTTGCTTGAAATCACCAAATAGAAGCTCTGAGCATTCACATACTTTAAGCTCATGCCGACGATCCCTCCACCAATTGCAAACAGCGCCAGTGGTGAAGCCGTTTGACCTAACATCGCCAGTACATCATTGATTTGATGTGGCAAACGAATTTGGAAAATTGCAAACCCAATCCCTAGCATTACCCCTGCAAAGAGTGGATTTTTTAACAGGGTCATTAAGGTATTTTTGATGATGTCGCCAATATTGGCTTTTTGCTGTGAACTTCCTAATTGCGCAAGGACCAGCACCGTTGGAATCAGTAGCACACTTTCAATGATGACGATTAGTGAGGTATAGGTCATCGCATTTTGACCGACCAATAAGCTTAGGACAGCGGTGCCAATTAAGCCTGTATTTGACATGCCAGCGCCTAATGACAGTACCGCTGTTTGCGACATATTATTTTTAAAATGTGTCGACAATAGCCAATAGGCCATGCCATACAGTAAAAAAGTGACTCCGGTATAAACAAAGAAATAGCCGGGATACCAAATTTGATGCAAATCTTTAGAAGCTAATGACTGAAAAAACAAAGCCGGCAGTGCAATCTTAATCACAAATGCACCAATGGTTCCGACCTGTTCCTTGCTCAATAAACTGCATTTTACAGATAGATATCCCAAGGCCAAAAGAAAAAAGATTGGACCAATCACCTCAAAGACCATACGAAATATCCTGTGTAATAGACTCTTCTATCCACACCCTCAACCTGAGAGTGTAGATCGGCCCGTTATAAATTTTGAAAATTAGAAAGCCGTAAATTGACTTCTTTGTGCATGTGGCTGACAGCGTAAATACTGCGGAGAAATTTTTAGGTTTTCACCGAGTTCAGCAGCGGCATGCCATGGCCAACGCGGGTCATATTGAATTGCACGAGCAAGACCAATCGCATCTGCCATACCATATTGTAAGATGCCTTCGGCTTGCATTGCTTCGGTAATTAAACCCACAGCAATTACGGGAACCTGAACGGCTTGCTTAATAGCTTCTGCAAAGGGCACTTGATAACTGGCTTGTAATTGAATTTTTTGCGCAACATCTAAGCCGCCACTAGAAACATGAATATAGGCTGTGCCTAGTTGTGCAAGCGCTTTTGACAAGCCAACAGCCGAGTCTAGATCCCAACTCGGTGCTTCAGTATATTCCATCCAGTCGGTTGCGGATATACGTACCCCAATTGGATAATCTTCAGGAACGGCATTTTTCATGGCTTGGAACACTTCAAGCGTCAGCCGAATGCGATTTTCCAGACTGCCGCCATATTCATCGCTACGCCGATTCGACAATGGTGACATAAATTGATGCAGCAAATAACCATGTGCGGCATGTAGCTCAATTAAGTCAAAGCCTGCATCTACCGCTCGTTTTGCTGAATCGGCAAAGTCTTGAATGATCTGCTGGATTTCTTCTCGGCTTAAAGCATGGGGTGCATGATCTGTGGCATTAAAGGGCAACTCACTTGCTGAAACAGTTTGCCATCCTTGAGGGTGATCTGGGGGTAATTGTCCACGTCCTGCCCAAGGTTTATCTGTCGATGCCTTACGACCCGCATGTGCCAGTTGGATAGCAAATGGCATAGGTGAAAGTGATTTCACCTTGGCCAATAGTGCCTTCATCTGTGCGCGTTGCATATCATTCCAAAGGCCGAGGTCTGCATAGCTAATGCGCCCCTCTGCCTGTACAGCCGTTGCTTCGACGATACAAAGTCCAGCACCTGACAAGGCATAATTCGCCCATTGTTGCTCATGCCAATAGCTTAACTCCCCTTGCTCATTGGCTGAATACTGACACATGGGTGCAATCACGATTCGATTACTCAGCCCCAATGTTCCAAACTGAATTGGTTGAAATAACAACGCCACATCACTCTCCTTTTAGAAGGCTTTGGTCACACTTAATCCTGCACTCCAATTCAAACCATCAGCGGGTTCAAAGAAGCGTCCGTTTCCATCATTGACGATCACTGAGCCGACATAGTTCTCATCAAACAAATTATCTGCACGTACATAGGTTTTAACTTTCCAATCTGCTTGTTTCCACACATAACCTGCGTTGGCAGAAACCACGGTATAGCTCGACGCGGCATCACTGTTGGCATCATCGACATAGACTTTATCCATATAGCGAACATCTAGGCCGGCATTAAAGCCAATATCTGGCTGCCAATTCAGTGCGGCAAACGCTTGGTTTTTGGCAATACCCGGTATATAAGTGCCTTTGACGACATCACTGTCAGGAATTGCAGCATCAAATGTGGCATCGATATAACTGTAGCTTGCTTGCGCGCTTAAATCTCGCCATAGTTGTTTATTCCACGAAAGCTCAACACCTTCACGTAAGGTTTTATCGGCATTTTTATAGGTTGAACGACCATTGATACTTCCTGCAGAGACGATGTCATCTTGAGTTTTGCTTTGGAATACCGCTGCAGTGAAATTCCCCCATGCATTTTGTGATTTAAGCCCAAGCTCGTAGTTATCGCTACTGGCTGGTTTTAAATCAAAATTCATGCCGTCATCTTTGGAGTAGGCCATTTCTGTAAAGGTTGGTGTTTCAAAACCTTTGGCATAACTGGCATAGGCATTCAGTTGAGGCGCAATATTCCAGCTTACTGCTGCTGAAGGTAAAACTTTGTCATAGTCAGTTTTACCGCTGTCATCCTTATTTAAACCCACGACATATTTATCGTCAGATTCATAATGAACATTGCTATATCGTAGCCCTGTATCTAAAGTCCAATTGGGTAAAAAATTCCACGAAGCTTGGACATAGGGGTCTAAATTCCACAAGGTGTTATTTTCATTTCGACGAATATTGCCTTTCTTGCCAAAATTTCCATTGGCATCAAAATTTTCATAGCCCTTACGGTCTTCATCCATATAGTCAAAGGCTAGGCCTGCAGTAAAACGCGTATTCGGCAAGAGGTCTTTGCCTGTCCAGCGAATATCTGTTCCATAATAATCACGGCTAAAATCAATCACACCGCCTGCATGGCGCGCATTATTTTGTGGATTTTTGGGGATGGACTGATACTGCACCACATCACGTTGCCCCATATACACCATTGCATTGAGTTCATGCTGCTCATTCAATGGTTTTTTCCACGTCAACCCAGTTTGAGTTTGGCTAATTTCCTTACGTACATCATAGGTATTATTGGCATCATTAACTTGTTTTGGATTTTGACGCAATTGCTCCCGATTCAGACCTTGTGGATCATCGGCATTGATATCCACATGATTCACAATCCAATTGACCTTGGAACCATCATCCAAATCCCAAGTCAGTTTTGCATTGCTAAGTACTTTATTTGCGGCACTATGATCACGGTAGCCATCGGTTTCAAAATAAGAAGAACTCACGACATAGCTAGGCTCATTGGCCTGTTCCGAGCCACCTTGCAGCACAATGTCAGCACGACTTTTATGATGACTGCCGCCCGAATAACCAAGTTCGATAGAGTCTTTTCCTGTGCCTTGCTTGGTCGTTGTTAAGATCGCCCCACCCGAAGAATTACCGTATAAAGAGGAAAATGGCCCACCCAATACCTCGATATGATTTAAGCTACTCATATCGATATTTGATGTCTGTCCCTGACCATCCGGCATGGTCGCAGGGATTCCATCAACATATAAACGGATACCACGCACACCAAATGTTGAACGTGCGCCAAAGCCTCGCATAGACAGTTGCAAGTCTTGTGCATAGTTTTCACGGTTATTCAGTTGTAGTCCGGGCACACCTTTTAAAGTTTCAGACAGATTCACACCCGTATTGTTATTATTTTCAGCCTGCTGTACACGGTATACCGATGCAGGTGTTTTTAACCACGTGGTATTGGTTCGTGGTGCTTCAATGGTAATCTCAGGAAGTAAAACAGGTTCCGTAGAACCTGTTTCTGCATACAGCTGCTGGCTAATACATGCCGTTAGGCAAAGTAAATGTGTCTTAAATGATGTGACGTTAAATTTACTTTGCATAGAGCACCTATTTTGACATTAGAATATTACCTTAGAGCTTAAACCAATTAGGAAAGCATCATCAACCCGATTTGTTGAGCCTGGGTTAATCACATATTGTAAACTTGGGCGAATCATCAACCATTTCGTCGGGTTATGGCTATAGTTCAACTCGACATTATATTCTGCGCTTGCATCAAATTTCTCAGCAGAAAGTCGATCATTGACATGCACACGGTTCACGCCCAAGCCAACCATATCGTTTGGTAAACGATCGGCCAATCCAATGTATTTCAAACCCAACTGCTGTGAGTTATCAACTTTTGTGGTGACACGATCATGCCAAGTAAAATTAGCAAAGCTATGCAAGCCACGTTTGCCTTCACCAGTAGACGTTAACTGTTGCTCAATCGCGACCCAACCACCAAAGGTACGATCTTCAGCTTCACCCGAAATAATGTCTTTTTGATTTTTTACATTATCTGCAGTGTTGTACATCGCACCAAAGCGGTAGCTCCCCGGTAAGCCATTTACAAATGATTTTGGTGTCCAAACCAATTCTACGGGAATAGTTACGCCATCAGCATGATCTGTATCTAGACTCCAACCTTGACCTTCTGCTTTGGCATTACCATTGTCAGGGTTAAATTCATAAACACCGACTTGTGCCGCAAGTTCTGGCGTTGCTTGGTATTTCACACGTCCACCCCATTGTGAAACTGGAGTATTCATCCACATAGAACCTTGCCATTTACCCATTTGCGCTGCACAAAATGCGGTGCTGGCAAAGTCACATGCCATCACGTTAAAGTCCATACCTAGACCTAAACGACCTGCTTTTACACTAATGCCTTGTTCTTTGAAATTCTTTTCAATCGAAAGCTCGGTTAAGCGGCTGTCTTGGTTACCACGGCCAAAATTGGCTTGTGCATTTGCCAATTGAGGAACATCCCCTTGCAAATCACGAACTGAGGTACTTTGACCTTGACGAGCAGTCATTACAGCACGCACAGTCACGCCATCCCAACCTGCAAGTTTTTCCATATCAAGCTGTGTTCCTAACCACAATTGGCTGGCTACCGTTGCTGAATGTCCCGGATTACGACCGCCATCGGCAAGATAGGCAGCATCAGCAGCAATATTGGCTTCAAACTTCACACCTTGTTGTGCAAGTTCGGTACGTTTACCATCCCAATCCCCGAGCATGTACTGACCTTTAGTGTCGAATGCTTCTGTGGCGTGAACATGTGTCATGGCTGCTGCAACAAATGCAGGTAGAAGAGCTAGACTGTATTTTTTCATGGTAAAACCTAAATCTGGAGAGAGTCTCTAGACAAGCCACATGGCTTGAAATCTAATGTCACAAAAATTACATAATTTTTCACGTTCTATCTCAGCATTATTTTTATCATTCACAAAACTTTAATTTATCAATAAGTGACTTTAAATAAATCTATTGTTATGTAATATTTTTAGTGATTATTTTTCAATATCTTATATATCTATTAATTCAATTGTTTAACTTCTGATCGCTTTTTCAAACTCATTATTGTGACTTGTTGGTTTATTATTCTCACAATTAATAATCAATAACCTATTCATATACTCCCTTAGGCCGCGATGAAACTTGCATTCTGTAGGGCTAGACCCAATAGTATGCATAACTTGAATGATCCATTGCTTCGACCTTTATGCCTGAATTACCAGAAGTAGAAACCACTAAAACCAGTTTATTGCCATTATTGAATGAAAAGGTTCTCAAAGTTGAGGTTTTTCAGTCGAGCCTGCGTTGGCCTATTCCTGACGACATTCAAAAACTCGTCGGACAAAAGCTGCTTCAGCTCAGCCGTCGATCAAAATATATTTTGGCTGAATTTGAACAGGACAGCATGTTGTGGCATTTGGGCATGTCTGGCAGTTTTCGGATTTGTGAAGGTGATGAAGCATTACGAAAGCATGATCATCTGGTGATTCATTTTGAAGATATGCAATTGCGCTATCACGATCCACGCCGTTTTGGCTGTATTTTATGGTTAGATGCATCGTCTCAAAGCAAACTGATTGACACGCTTGGCCCTGAACCGCTGAGTGATGACTTTAATGCTGAATACTTATTCCAAAAATTTAAAAATAAGCAGACCAGTATCAAAGTATCGATCATGGACAATCATATTGTGGTTGGTGTCGGCAATATCTATGCAACGGAAAGCTTATTTAACTTAGGCATACACCCTGCGCAGCCTGCATCAAGTTTGAGTTTTGAACAAGTTGAAAAAATGGTCATCGAAATCAAACGTATTTTAAAACAAGCCATTGATTTAGGCGGTTCGACTTTACGTGATTACACCAATGCGATGGGCGAAAATGGTTATTTCCAACAAACCCTACTCGCCTACGGACGTGCCGGTGAAATGTGCATCAACTGTGAAACCATCTTGCAAAATATCAAACTAGGGCAACGCGCATCGGTGTTTTGCCCTGAGTGCCAGCCTTTAAAAAAGGTTAAAATGCTGACTAAGAAAACCGTGAAAGGAAATAACGCATGAAGTCTGCGATTGTTCGCCACATATTAGTCAAAGATAAAGAACTATGTGAGCAACTGAAAAAGAAAATCAAAGGCGGTGCGGACTTTGCCAAAATTGCAAAGCAGCATTCGACATGCCCTTCAGGTAAAAAAGGCGGTGAGCTTGGCGACATTAAAAAAGGCCAACTGGTTGGTCCAATTGATAAGGCAGTTTTTACTTTGCCCGAACGTGAACTACATGGCCCAATCAAAAGCCAGTTTGGCTGGCATTTATTAGAAATTAAGTTTCGGATGTAACATAGCACCCACATTGAACATGCTATAACGAGTATATCGCGAATATGTGCTTTTCATCTTAAAGCACATAATTCCAGTATTTTTTTCAATCGTTCAGAACATTGGCTGGCGGTTTTCAATCATATAATATAAATCATAGCAACCAGATAACATTGCACTAAATCAATTCTACTTAATAATAAATAAAGGACATTCCATTGGGCTATTACAACTATTTTCGTCTTGGCACTGTCGATACAACAGATTTTACAATCATTCGAGGTGAACGAAAGCATGCACTTATCCAAGCATTATATGATGATCAAGATATGAACCCTCATGGTGAAGTCCAGTTGGCACTAGATTTAGATGGGAATCGTAACGATGAATCAAAATGGTATGATGCGATACAGCAAATTAGCAAATTATCCAAAAATCACCCTTTAGTCTTATTTATATTAGGTCAACAAGCCTGCGCACCCGAATCACCTGAAGAAGCAAATGAAGTATTTACAGGCATTCGAAATGGCATTGTTTTTTCGACATCAGAACCTAAGTTTATGAAAATGACTCCTCAACAAAATTCACAATAAAAAACGGCGCTTTAAGCGCCGTTTTCACTGCTAAAGGATTAACCTTTACGTTTTAATTCATCACGAATTTCACGAAGTAATTCGATATCTTCTGGAGTCGCCTCTGGAGCTGGCTCTTCAACTTTTTGACGGCGCAATTTGTTCATCAATTTCACTAACCAGAATACGACCCATGCCAAAAGCAAGAAGTTGATTAAGATGGTTAGGAAGTTACCGTAAGCCAAAACATTAAGGCCTGCATCCTGTGCTGCTTTTAGCGTGGTTAAATTGTTTGGGTTATCGCCCAATACTAAGAACCAATTTGAATAATCAACGTCACCACCAAGGATCCAAGAAATAAAAGGCATGATAATGTCTTTTACCATTGAATCGATGATTTTACCGAAAGCACCACCAATGATGACACCTACAGCCAAGTCCATCACGTTGCCTTTTACGGCAAATTCTCTAAATTCTTGAATAATACTCATGTGATCTCCAGAAATTTTTTTCAGCTTTAATTTTGTGACGAAGTATACATTATATCTATATAACTATTTCCACCTAATTTACTTGGTTTATATTAGATTCTAAATACCATGTATAAAAATTCACACAAAACATTTTTAATTTTGGTAATACATTCTATTAAAAAGGATTTATCAAAATTATGCATGTCGAATTAAATGAATAAAGTCATTCAACTTTTGCATTTTTATTCAAAACACCCATGCATAAAAAAACCGCTAACCTAAGTCAGCGGTTTTTTTGAAACTGTAAAATTAAACGTTACGGTTACGTTTACGTTCGTTTTCAGTCAACCAGCGTTTACGGATACGGATTGACTTAGGCGTTACTTCAACTAATTCGTCGTCTTCAATAAATTCAAGCGCTTGTTCAAGCGTAAATTCAATGTGCGGAACAAGAGTCAACGCATCATCAGTACCAGAAGCACGTACGTTAGTTAGCTGTTTCGCTTTAGTTGGGTTAACAGTCATGTCGTCTGAACGTGAGTTAATACCAACGATCATACCTTCATAAACTTCTAACTGAGGTTTAGCGAATAGACGGCCACGGTCTTGTAAGCTGAATAGTGCATAGCCCAAGCAAGTACCTTGAACCATAGAAATCAACACACCATTTTGACGTTTCGCAACAGTACCTTGTTTCATAGGACCGTAGTGCGAGAAGCTAGAAGTCATGATACCTGTACCTGAAGTCATAGTTAAGAATTCAGAACGGAAACCAATCAAACCACGTGAAGGAACTGTTGCTTCAATACGGATACGGCCTTTACCGTCAACTTCCATATTGGTCATTTCACCTTTACGGTGACCCATTTGTTCCATTACAGCGCCTTGGTGCTGCTCTTCAACGTCAAACGTTACGTTTTCGTATGGCTCTTGTTTTTCACCATCAATTTCTTTAATGATTACTTGTGGACGTGATACGCCCATTTCAAAGCCTTCACGACGCATGTTTTCAATAAGAACTGAAAGGTGAAGCTCACCACGACCAGATACTTTGAAACGGTCAGGACTGTCAGTATCTTCAACACGTAATGCTACGTTGTGAATCAATTCGCGATCTAGACGTTCACGGATATTACGTGAAGTTACGAATTTACCTTCTTTACCAGCAAACGGTGAGTTGTTTACTTGGAAAGTCATCGATACTGTAGGTTCGTCTACAGAAAGTGCAGGTAAAGCTTCAACTGCTTTTGGATCACAGATTGTGTCAGAGATATGAAGTTCATCAATACCCGTTACACAAACAATGTCACCAGCAGAAGCTGATTCAACATCGATACGCTCTAAACCATGGTAACCCATGATTTTTAAGATACGACCGTTACGTGTTTTACCGTCTTTGTCGATTACAGTTACAGGAGTGTTTAATTTCACTGAACCACGTTGAATACGACCAACACCGATAACACCTACGAAGCTGTTATAGTCAAGTGAAGACACTTGCATTTGGAATGGACCGTCAACGTCAACCGCTGGTGGTTCAACGATGTCTACAATTGTTTCGAACAATGGAGTCATGTCTTCAGCAAGTTCTTCTGGAGATGGACCAGCCACACCACGAAGACCTGAAGCATATACAACTGGGAAGTCTAACTGTTCGTCAGAACCACCAAGGTTGTCGAACAAATCGAATACTTGGTCAATTACCCAGTCTGGACGAGCGTTTGGCTTGTCGACTTTGTTAATAATTACGATTGGTTTCAAACCACGTGCGAACGCTTTTTGCGTTACAAAACGAGTTTGTGGCATTGGGCCTTCTTGAGAGTCAACAAGAAGAAGTACGCAGTCAACCATTGACATTACACGTTCTACTTCACCACCGAAGTCGGCGTGTCCCGGGGTATCCACGATATTGATACGGTATTCAGTGTTAGTACGCTTGTCTAACCATTTGATTGCAGTGTTTTTTGCAAGAATGGTAATACCACGTTCACTTTCAATAGCGCCAGAATCCATTACACGTTCGATCTCGCCTGCGCGATCGCCAAGAGCACCTGATTGCTGTAAAAGTTTGTCTACAAGAGTAGTTTTACCATGGTCGACGTGCGCGATGATGGCAATGTTACGGAGAGTTTTAATATCTGACATGTGAATTCGATACGCCTAAAGTTTGAGGGCAAATTATACAGAAAAAATATAGATTTTAGTAGTGACAGTTTATTGACAATCGCATTTTTTTTGACGACTGGTACGCTTTTGGTTTTGTAAAGCTGTGTAAACAGATTAGAATAGCGCCACCTAGCCTTAATTTTCAGTGCCGCATGTCTGATTTAAACCAATCTCCCGAAGCAAAAGATCAACTCGATTTAGTCTATGGATTGAATGATCGACCAAAACCTTTTATTGCTTTTCTCGCTGCGTTCCAACATTTATTGGCCATTATTGTCCCAATTGTGACGCCGGGTCTGCTGATCTGTTTGGCACTTGGTGTGTCAAAAGAAGACACCAATATGATTCTGTCGATGTCATTGGTGATCTCTGGTATCGCAACCTTTTTACAATGTAAAAAAGTCGGTCCATTTGGTGCAGGTCTCCTGATTGTACAAGGAACCAGCTTTAACTTTATTGGTCCTATTATCGGTATTGGTTCTGCAATGGTTGCGGCAGGTACACCTGTAGAAGCAGTTATGGCATCTATCTTTGGTGTGGTGATCGCGGGTTCATTCATTGAAATGGGTGTGTCACGAATCTTACCTTGGGTGAAAAAACTGATTACCCCATTGGTAACAGGTATTGTGGTGCTATTGATTGGTCTGACTTTAATTAAAGAAGGCCTGATCAGCATGGGTGGTGGTTATCAAGCCATGGGCGATAAAACATTTGCCAATGCAGACAACCTCATCATGTCTTGTACCGTTTTGGCACTGATCATTTTATTGAACCGTGTGCGTATTACATGGGTAAAAAGTTCTGCCATCCTAATTGCCTTAGTCGTGGGTTACATCCTTGCAGGCTTTATGGGTCATTTAAACTTTGATGGCTTAAAAGATGCGCCACTGGTTCAAATTCCAACACCGATGCACTTTGGCTTAAGCTTCTCTTGGAGCTTGTTTATTCCAATGGCATTTATCTACCTTGTGACATCTTTGGAAGCGATTGGCGATATTACCGCGACGTCTAAGCTTTCAAATCAAGCTGTAGATGGCCCTGAATGGATGAAGCGTATTAAAGGTGGTGTATTGGTGAATGGTGCAAACTCATTCCTTGCCGGTATCTTTAACACGTTCCCAAGTTCTGTTTTCGCGCAAAACAACGGTGTCATTCAGTTAACAGGTGTTGCAAGCCGCTATGTAGGCATTTGGATTGCTGCCCTATTGGTTATTTTAGGCTTACTTCCTGCTGTAGCAGGTGTCATTCAGGCAGTTCCACAAGCCGTGCTTGGTGGTGCTGTGATGGTGATGTTTGGTGCCGTGGCTGCCTCGGGTATTAATATCTTGTCAGGCATTCATTTAGACCGCCGCGCACTATTAATCATTGCGATTTCATTGGCATTGGGTCTAGGTGTTGCACAAGTACCACAAATCCTTGAACATCTTCCTGAATTGTTCCGTAATATCTTCAGTTCAGGCGTTGCCACTGGTGGTATCGCTGCCCTTATTTTGAATATTGTTCTTCCTGAAGTGAAGAAGTAAGTTCATTTGTCAAAGAACACTGCCTAGGTTCCGCCCTAGGCAGTGTTTTTTATGATGGAGAAATCTATGGATCTCACAAGTGAAGTCGTTATACGACAGATCGATTTATTACAAGATCGCGTGCTTTTCGTAAATGCACCGACAGATGACTTACTCAGTCAATTGAATGACAATATTAAGCCATCGATTTGGTGCTGGAATTTTAATGATTTTCAGTACTTTCAAAATCAACAGTCAAACGTCCATTTTGGTGTCGATTTTCCTGAAGGTCAGTTTGATCAAGCGGTTATTTTTGTTCCTAAATCAAAAGAACTGCTGAATTATTTATTACACAATGTGGCAAGTCACCTTGCTCAAGGTGCGTCTATTTTCCTCGTGGGTGAGAAAAAAGGCGGTGTTGAACGCGCAGCAAAACAATTACAACCCTTTGGTAAAACCCTAAAAATTGATAGTGCACGTCACTGTCAAATGTGGCAAACCCTCTTAGAAAAAACTGTAACACTCAAGCCACTACAAGATTGGGTGCAAAAATATCCAGTTGAGACTCCAAATGGTGAGCTTACGATTTGCGCACTGCCGGGCGTATTTAGCCAGAACCGTTTAGATGTGGGTACGGCTACCTTATTGCCTTATTTATCACAAGTCACTTCGGGCAAAATTGCTGATTTCGGCTGTGGTGCGGGTGTCATCAGTGCTTATTTAGCCAAACTGAATCCTAAAAATCGTATCTTTGCCATGGATGTAGATGCTTTTGCACTGGCTTCTACACAAATGACATTTGAACAAAATTTGCTTGAACCTGAACAACTTGAGATTAAAGCTGTCACAGGAATCGAGGATGCACCACTATTTTTACATGCCGTAGTCAGCAATCCACCCTTCCATCAAGGGATTCAAACCGACTACAATGCCAGTGAAAATCTATGCAAAACTTCGCGCAGACATTTGAAGTCTGGGGGTGAGCTTTGGATTGTTGCCAACCGATTCCTCAATTATCCGACTTTAATTGAGCAGCATTATGGTCAATGTACAATCAAAGCCGACCAACAAGGATTTAAAGTCTTGTTTGCGAGCACGCAAAAAAATCTTAAGGAACAATGATGAGCGAAACTCAAAAACCAGCTCAGCTTCAGCGTAAGTTGGGTGCTCGCCATCTCAACATGATTGCAATTGGTGGATCAATTGGTACAGGTTTATTCCTTGCCTCAGGTGCAACCATTGCCAATGCAGGCCCGGGTGGCGCCCTGCTTGCATACTGCTTAATTGGTATCATGATTTACTTCTTGATGACCAGTCTAGGTGAGCTTGCAACACATAATCCAACTTCGGGTGCATTCTTTACCTACGGCACCAAATATGTCGAGGGTGGTTTCGGCTTCGCTTTGGGTTGGAACTATTGGTATAACTGGGCGATTACCGTGGCATTTGAATTGGTTGCAGTCCAATTCATTATGAAATTCTGGTTTCCAGATATTCCGGGCTTTTACTGGAGTGCGATTTTCCTCGCAATCGTCTTTGCCATTAATGCGCTGACCGTAAAAGGCTTTGGTGAATCCGAATTCTTCTTCTCGCTTGTTAAAGTGCTCGCAATTGTTGCCTTTATCATTATCGGTCTGTTTATGATTGGCAAAATCATGCTGACACCGGGCGTAGAAACATTTGCCAACTGGACCAAGGGTGAAGCCCCATTTGTCGGCGGTTTATCTGCCTTGATTGGTGTAGCCATGATTGCCGGTTTCTCTTTCCAAGGGACTGAAATGGTTGGTGTGGCTGCAGGTGAATCGAAAGATCCTGAAAAGACCATTCCTATTGCCATCAAGCAAATTTTCTGGCGTATCTTGTTGTTTTATATCGTGTGTATTTTCATTATCGGCACTCTTATTGCCTATGATGACCCACGTTTATTACAAGCAGCATCTACTGAAAATATTGCACTATCACCATTTACCTTACTGTATGAAAAAGCAGGTTTTGCTTTTGCTGCATCGGTGATGAATGCGGTGATCTTGACTGCGATTTTATCAGCGGGTAACTCTGGTATGTACTCCTCTACTCGTATGCTGTTTGATATGGCACGTAAAGGCAGTGCGCCGAAAGTCTTTGGTCGCTTAGATTCACGTGGCGTACCGATGAATGCACTTTATGCAACGACGGCGATCGCGGCACTATGCTTCTTAACCACATTTATCGGTGAACAAGCGGTCTTTAACTGGTTACTGAACATGTCAGGTATGTGTGGCTTTATTGTGTGGCTCGGTATTGCAGTTTCACATTATCGCTTCCGTAAAGGCTACTTGGCTCAAGGCAATAAATTAGAAGATCTTGCTTACCGTGCAAAATTCTTCCCATTTGCACCGTGGTTTGCCTTTATTTTGTGTGCCATCGTGGTCCTTGGTCAGAACTATCAAGCCGTTTTAGATGGTGAATGGTTGGCCGTTGTTTCTACCTATATTGGTATTTTCTTATTCCTTGCCATTTGGTTCGGTTATAAGTGGAAACACAAAACTAAGTTGGTTTCCTATCAAGAAATGGATGTAAAACCAATGAAAGTTGATCAAGAATAATGTGATCACTGAATAAAAATAAGCAGCCTAAGGGCTGCTTTTTTTATAGCTAAAATTGTATCTCAATACATTCACGCTTTAGCAAAATATTTCGTGAGTAATGTTGAGGAATACTGTCTGATCTATCACCAACAACTGATACGCTCACTCAATCATGTTAAGCACCGAAAATAAAAACGCCCAATGCAATGCATCAGGCGTTTGTTCAAAAGTAACTACGTTTTCAGGTTAAATTTTTCAATACTTAAGAAGCATTTTGCTGTTGTACAAAGGAAATAAACTCCTCTTCACTCATCACAGGTACACCCAACTTTTCAGCCTTTTCTAATTTAGAACCTGCCTTTTCACCTGCAACTACACATTTGGTTTTACCCGAAACACTACCACTGACACGTGCGCCTAAGGCTTGAAGCATTTGCGTCGCTTCATCACGACCCATGGTACTCAATGTCCCAGTAATCACCCAACTCTCGCCATTCAGCGGCTGACGACTTGGTGCAACGGGTGCATCCCAATGAATCCCAGCTGCCAACAAACGATCAACCACTTCGAGGTTATGCGGCGCTTGGAAAAAGTCGACAATCCATTCAGCGGTAATATCACCAACGTCTGGCGTTTTTTTCAAGGATTCGAGATCTGCATGACGAATCGCATCAAAGGTTTGGAAGGTATTGGCGAGCATGCGTGCCGTGGTTTCACCCACGCCTCGAATGCCGAGTGCATAAATAAATGCACTTAGTGTCGTTTTCTTACTGTTTTCAATAGAATCGATGAGGTTTTGAACCGACTTTTCACCCATTTTTTCAATGGTCAGTAATTTTTCACGATGCTCAGGCAAGCTATAAATATCAGCAACATCTTTGAGCAGATCCAGATGTAAAAGAGATTCCGCCCAACGGTCGCCTAAGCCCTCAATGTCCATAGCTTTACGCGATACAAAGTGACGAATCGCCTCAATACGCTGTGCAGCACAGTACAAACCACCTGAACAACGTGCCAAGGCTTCACCTTCGGGCATCACCACAGGTGAAGAACAGACAGGACAACATTCGGGCAATTGAACTTCAACTGTTTCTACAGGTCGAAATTCAGGCCAAACTTTTTCCACTTTGGGAATCACATCACCACTACGGTAAACACTCACGGTATCGCCTACACGGACATCTAAACGGTGAATTTCACCAATATTATGTAGAGTGACATTGGAAACCGTTACGCCACCGACTGCCACAGGGTTTAAACGCGCGACTGGGGTTAAAGTCCCTGTACGCCCCACTTGCCAATCAATATTTTCAACTGTCGTCAGCGCTGCGACTGCAGGGAATTTATATGCCGTTGCCCAGCGCGGTTCACGACTTAAAAAGCCCAGTGTTTGCTGTTGCTTCAGGCTGTTTACCTTAATCACCATGCCATCAATTTCAACGCTCAGGCTTGGTCGATCAATGATCATTTGCTCATACGCAGCTTGTACGTCCTGAATGCTGTCACATATAAAGTGACGTTCACCGACAGCAAAACCAAACTGTTTCAGCCATTCTAAGCTAGCAGACATGGTGGTTTGACCATGATGTGGTTCGCACTGTGCAATGCCATAAGCATAAAAAGCCAATGGACGTGAAGCCGCAATTGCAGGGTCGAGTTGACGTAAGCTTCCTGCTGCTGCATTTCGTGGATTGGCAAAGGTTTTTTCACCATTGGCTTCGTTTTCAGCATTGAGCTTTTCAAAGCCTGACTTTGGCATCAGGACTTCACCACGAACTTCAAGCAGACTTGGAATATTGGTCTGTGTAGAAGTCAGTACTTTAGGCAAATTACGAATGGTTTTTACATTTTGGGTAATATCTTCCCCTGTTTCACCATCGCCCCGTGTCACACCACGGATCAAAATACCATTTTCATACCAAAGAGAAATCGCCAGCCCATCAAATTTTAATTCGACATCATATTCAATTTTTTGATTCGGTAAGCGCTCTTCTACGCGGCGTGCAAAGGCAAATAAATCTTCTGCATTAAATACATTACCCAATGACAACATGGGTACTGCATGTGTCACCGAC
The DNA here is from genome assembly GCF_013417465.1 of Acinetobacter sp. YH12251. Classification (NCBI taxonomy): domain Bacteria; kingdom Pseudomonadati; phylum Pseudomonadota; class Gammaproteobacteria; order Moraxellales; family Moraxellaceae; genus Acinetobacter; species Acinetobacter sp. YH12251. Next base: position 141,517 of record NZ_VPDZ01000009.1, read on the forward strand.
TCAAATTTGGAGAGCGCTTTACCACCCACTTTATTGGTCGGGCTATCGGGTTGAGTTAGCTCAGGATATTGCTCTTCAAGCGCTTTTAATTGGTGAAAAAGTTGATCATATTCACTGTCCTCAATTTCTGGCGTGTCCATGACATAGTAGGCATGGTTATGCTTCGCCAAGAGTTGAATCAGTTGTCGCATCTGTGCAACGACAGTGGATTGTTGTGTCATACATTCACCATAAAAAAGGGCGGTTCATACTCCGCCCTCAAATTTCATTATCTGTTGCTATTATAGAAACCCACTCGGTGAGTTTCAATCAAAGACGCTTAGACTTCGATAGCTTGACCTTGACGATAATCAATCGCTTGATGACGCCAATGTTCACGCATCTGCGGTGTAAATTCTTGGTTATTTTGATCATACACAGTACCGTCAATTTCACGTGCAATTAGACGTGAAATGCTGTCCATAGTATCAAAGGCATTTTGTACATCGCTGTGTGGAAGCGCTAAGAAGAAGGCCAAACCTTTTACTTCTTCAGTCGATAAAGTTTCAAGATCAAAACCTTGCGCAGCGCCATCATTATTCATTTGCAATACAGAGAATAATAACTTTGTACCTTCTTCATCATAGCGATGGAAACAGGCCATTTCGCCAAAACGCAGGCCGTATTTGAGTAACACTTTTAATGCTTTTTCACCCGACAAGGCACGGCTATCCGGGAACACATTTAAGGCGATATAAGTTTCCGCAGTCGCTAAAGCACTTTCTTCATCAACAATTTTTTGTTCATGTAAATGCGCATCCAAAATACTGCTTTCTTCATCAAAATCGCTGATTTCAGCTTTTTCAATTGCGCTATTTACACTAAATTCTGGCGCTTTTTCTACAGGAACAGCGTCTGCCTGAACGTGTGTCGCAGCAGTCGCTGCGTCATTGGCATCGGCGGCTACAGATGCAACCGTTGTAGAGTCAGTTGCTTCTGTAGACAATGTACTGTCTTCTGTTGCAGTTTGAGCGTTTTCAACTGAAACGGGATCCGTCGTTGTTGTCTCAGTCTTTGCCGTAGCCTCAACGCTCTGCTCTGCTTGTTCCGTTGCCGTTGCTTCTGGCGTTACATTTGCTTGAACAGCTTCAGTTGTTTCAACCGCTGTGACTTTTTCCTCAGCCAAAGTCGGCTCTACACGTTGCGTGGTTTCAGGTGTATTTAACTGATTTCGTACATGGCGCGGAATAACAGGTTGCTGACTATCAGGATTAATATGTAATTCGGTGTCAAGTGATGGCGCTGCATCTGCAGGTTTACGAAACATCATTCGAATACCCACAACCATGATAATTACAGCGATTACAATCCCAGCTATAGTGGTGATTTCCATGTTATGCCTCCGCAGCTAAACCGTATTCTTTGGCTTGCTCTATATTCACAGTCACTAATTTTGAAGTTCCTGGTTCTGGCATGGTCACACCAAGTAAGTCAGTTGCCATTGTCATAGCCAGTTTATTGTGTGTAATGTAGATAAATTGCACTTGTTCTGAAAGCTCTTTTACAAGATTACAAAATCTTCCTACATTTGCATCGTCTAAAGGTGCATCGACTTCGTCTAAAACGCAAAATGGTGCAGGATTTAGGCGGAAAATCGCAAAAACCAAAGCCAATGCGGTCAGTGCCTTTTCACCACCTGACAATAATGCCAAAGAGCTATTTCGTTTACCCGGTGGTCGTGCCATCAGTTTTACACCTGATTGCCAACCATCTTCAAGGCTTAAACTTGCTTCACCACCATTAAATACTTTCGGAAACAACGCTTGAAGTTCAGCATTAACCTTATCAAAAGTGGTCATAAACAGCTTTCGCGTTTCCTGATCAATGCTTTTCATCGCAGCTTGCAGTTGTTCAACGGTCTTTTGCAAGTCATCAATTTGGTGGCTTAAATCATCAAAGCGTTTAGAAACTTCAGTATATTCTTCTGCCGCAGCCAAGTTGACTGCACCCAATTTATCAAACTGCTGCTGTGCTTTTTCTAGTTTTTGCTGATGGGATACCACATCAATGCTTAAACCTGTCAGCATTTCGCTGTTCATTTCTTTCAGCTGTTCAGAATAATGCTGTAAATCAGACTGCGCGGATTGCCAAGCCAGACGCTTTTCTTCCAATTGCGTACGCAATTTTTCATCTTGCTGTTGATGTGAATGGCGTTGTTCCGTCAATGTCTGTTGTTTGCTCTGAACATTATTGAGTTCAAGCTGCCAGTCATTCCAGGTTTTTTGTAAACGTTCAGTGACTTGAGCCTGTTCAGAATACTGTGACTCAAGCGCAGGCAATTCTAACTGTACCGGATCGACAAATTTCTTCGCCTGTTCCATCTGTCCAATAATTTGCTGAGTTTGCGCTTTCAAAAAGACCGTGTCTTTTTCTAATAATTCAATCTGTTGTTTTGTCTGTACAGACTGACGACGCACAATTTCCAATTCTTGCTGACTGTGTAATGCCACTTGCTGAGCACTTTCCAGTGCTAGACTCAACTCTTCAACTTGGAATTGCAAGGTTTTATAATTGGGCAAAGCTTGCTCAAGCTTCATCGTCAGCGCATGCAAATCAATTTCCAAATCGTCTTTTTGCATGGCATCTTCTTCAAGCTGTGCTTCAAGTTGCTGTAATTGATCTTCTAACTGCTGCTTTTGTAATGCAAAAGCCTGATTGGAACTTTGTACCTTCGCAATGGCAACATCAGCATTTTGAATGTCTTTTTGCCAATTTTTTAATTGGCTATGTTGCTGTTGCAGATTTTGCTGTAAAGCTTGTACGGCATTTTGCAACTCAGGCAATTGGCCTTCTAGTTGCGTTAGCTTTGGCTGCTGCTCTGCAAGTAATTCAGTCAATTCATCTAAGCGAATACGGTGACTCAATGCACCTTGCCCTGCTTGGCTGTCCTCATCATAATCTAGACCAATCACCCAATCTGCACCGACATGATAACCATCGAGCGTGAGTATCGACTGACCAGCAGCCAGTTTAGCCTGATGGCTCAATGCCATCGGCAATGTTTCGGCAATTGCGACCTGCTGCCAGATTGAAAGCTGTGGTGCTTCAATCCACGTCGTCAAAGCATCTAATCCAACGATTTGTGCTGCGGTGTGGTGACTGCCTTTGACCTGACGTGCAACACTGTCTTGAAAATTATCACTGTGTCCCAAGACTTGGGCACTCAGCCATTTAGACAAAAATTTCTCGACCAGTTGTGCATGCTGTTTACCCTTTGTGCTCAACTGCAACTGCTGCATTAAATGTTGACGCTGGCTTTGCTGCTTTGGACTGGCTTTAATCATCAATTGGTTTAGGTTTTTCTGCTCTGACAACAGCACCTGTATTTCTGACTTTAGCTGCAGCACCATATTTTTATGCTGTGCCTGCTGTTCTTGTGCAGCTGTAAGCTGTGCTTGAGTTTCGGCAATCACCTGCTCTTGTTGCACAATTTGTTGTTCGAGCTGTTGCTTATTTTGCTGATACTGCTCCAACTCATCTTGCTGCGCCTGATGCTGAATTTGACCTCGTTGCTGTTGCAGAGTCTCACGTTGTTGCTCAATACGACCAATATTTTTGGTCAATTGTTCACTCTGCGCCAACATCTGTAGCTTTTGCTGTTGCTGCTTTTCAACTTGCCCACGGCATTGTTCAAATTGTTGAACCGCTTGTTGATGCTGAGCTTTCAAATCGGCCAATTGTTGAGTCTGATCTTGACTACTGCTTTCTTGGCGCTGTAATTGCTCAACAAATCCATCTTGCTGTTCTTGCAGCGTTTCCAGTTGTAACTCTAATAGCTGTAAACGTTCTTTGGTTTGAGCTTTTTGCTTTTCAAGCTCCACCAAACTTGCCGAATTTTGTGCAAATAAACCCTGCTTTTGCTCCAGCGTCATTTTCAACTCAGACAGTTTCTTTTCCGCCTGTTGCCATTCACTTTGTAAAGGAGTGGACTGTTGAATAAGCCGTTGAAATAAAGCACTGGTGGAAGATAAGTCATGTTCTAAGGTGTTCAGCTCAGAACGCACCAGTTTGAAAGTTTCCCCAAGCTCATTCATATGAAGCGTGTATTCTTGCTGTAAACGCATACTTTGTTCACATTGGAAAGACAGCACTTCAATTTTAATCGTGCGAATTTGGGTTTCTAATTCTTTGTATTGCACCGCCGTTTCAGACTGGCGTTTTAAGGTTTTCAGCTGAGATTTCAGTTCTGATGCAATGTCTTCGAGACGTTCTAAGTTTTGAGTGGTGTGTTCTAGATGCTGTAAAGTTTCACGACGACGAGCTTGATAGCGAGATACCCCAGCGGCTTCTTCAATATACACACGCATTTCTTCAGGTTTGGCATCGACCAAACGGTTGATCATGCCCTGTTCAATAATCGCATACGAACGTGGACCTAAACCGGTACCTAAGAAAATATCGGTAATATCACGACGGCGGCATTTGGTGCCGTTGAGGAAATATTCGGATTTACCATCACGATTGACCTGACGACGAACTGCTAGTTCAGTATAGGCATTATAAGCGCCACCTAGCTTGCCATAGGTATTATCAAAACGCAGTTCAACACTCGCCATCCCGACTGGTTTACGCTTAGCCGTTCCGGTAAAAATAACATCTTGCATGGTGCCACCACGCAATTGACGGGCACTGGACTCCCCCATAACCCAACGAATGGCATCAATCACATTGGATTTACCACAGCCGTTCGGTCCAACAACCGCACTACGGTTGCCTTCAAATTTTAGAGTTGTGCTATCGGCAAAAGATTTGAAGCCGGAAAGTTTTAAACTGCTTAAACGCATAATGTCCTGATCAGCGGCGTGAACGTCTCGCCCACGCTAATTCGATTTGTTTCATCCGTGTTAGTGATTCCAACACAAGGTTGCGTAAGTGTCGACAAAAATCTTCCATAAATAAAGTGGCTTGATGTGATTTTCTGATTAAAACTGCATCAGTCACCAATTTAAACAAATCAAAAGATTCTTGTAGTTCACGTCGTGAAATATTCAGTGTCAGAAAATAACTACGTCTGAGTGATGGCAACAATTCTTGGTAATAACGCATCAGGTAGGTATTTCCCACCATTTCATGCTGACGAGCCATGCCCTGAAAAATCAGATCATAAAACTTTTCAGTATTGCCTTGGCGAGTTTCCACGTCTAATTGTTCAAGTAATAACTGAATACGCTCAGCTTCATGGCTGCGCCACGTTTCCGCCATACGATGCACAATTTGACCCAACAATAATGCTGCAATATCAAATAATGAGCGCACTTGTAAAGCCGACATTTCAGAGACTAAGGCGCCACGGCGTGGGTAGATTTCAATGAGCTGGGTCCGTTCTAAAATCAATAAAGCTTCACGAACAGAGCCACGGCTCACATCCAATTCGGCCGCAATTCTGAGTTCCTGAATACGCTCGCCTTCGACCAACTCACCGCGAATAATTTGTTCACCGATGTGTTTGGCAATTTGTTCTGACAAACTGTCCGCTTCTTGTTGTTGCATACTGTTCCTATCTTTTTTTTATAAGATGCAATGTTCAGATTTACACTCAATCTATTTGCATTAGAAACGATAAGCAACCTAATTGAACATGACATTGTCTGACAATCTTGTGTCAATAAAGCCAATTTTGTCAGTCAAAACGGACAATCAAGCGCCAAAGGCTTGCACACCTTGGTAAATAAAATAGCAGCCGACTGTTGTTAATAAACATGCAAAACAACGCTTTAGCATAAATGGCGACAACATATGAGCCACTTTCGCACCCAATTTCGCAGTGATGAAGCTCATTACACTAATCCCGATAAATGCATAAATATGGATATAACCAATGGTATTGGGAACCTCGATATCGGCATGATGACCAAACCACATAAAGCCAAGGGCCCCTGCAATCGCAATCGGTAAACCACATGCAGCAGATGTCGCGACCGCTTTTTGCATAATGACGCCGTTTTTATTCAAATACGGGACGGTTAAGCTACCTCCACCAATACCGAAGATCGCAGAAGCAATCCCAATACCACCGCCTGCTGCCATTTGCATGGCTTGTGAGGGTAAATGTTTATTCGGATCGACTGGTGTCGCTGCACCGCGAAACATTTTAAAGGCCACCCAGACCGCAAAAAAGCCAATTAACAGTTGCAAACCCTGCCCTGATAAATAATCTGCAATGCCTGCACCGAGAAATGAACCAATCACCAAACCCGGTGCCAAATTCCGAAAGACATTCCACAGTACTGCACCTTTTTTATGATGAGCCGAAACCGAACTGAGTGAGGTCACAATAATCGTGGCCAAAGAGGTGCCCACCGCCATGTGCATAATCACACTGGGGTCATACTGAAGTTGGGTAAAGACGATGAATAAAATCGGCACAATAATCAGGCCACCGCCAACACCAAATAGCCCCGCAGCAAAACCAGCGATTGCACCAATCAGTAAATATATGATTAACTCCATCAATATTATTCCACAACTCTCAGATTCAAATGGATTTAGAGACCAGACACTTACAGCAATTGCTGAGCACAGTACCTCAACCGCCTGAAGTTTTATTACTGAAGCCCATTACTACATCGACCAATGACGATGTCCATGAGATTGCCAAAAAAGGCATCCAACATGTATTGGTATGCAGTGAACAACAGACTCAAGGCCGTGGGCAACGCGATCATCAATGGGTCTCACCCGTTGGTAATATCTATTTAAGCACATTGCTGAATTTACAGACAGCGATAGATGGACGGCTTGCACTCGAAATTGCCTTAAATATCTTGCAAATGCCAAGTTTGCAAAATCTCGCATTACAAGTGAAATGGCCCAATGACCTATATAGCCCACAAGGCAAATGGGGCGGGATTTTGATTGAACCAATTTCGCCACATCAAGCGATTGTCGGCGTGGGCATGAACTTATTTCCGATTCCATCCACAGGAATTGAGCAACGCGCAACGTCGTTATATGAACTCGGACTTCACTCGCCAAACCGTTTACAGTTAATCGCTGAACTCTATGCAGCGATTCAACTTGCAGGTGAATGGTTCGATCATAACTGCTATAACCTCGCTGCAAGATTCAACCATTATGCTGCATTTATGCAACAGCCTGTTGAGCTTGAACACCTACAAGGCAAAAGCCAAGGTCTCTTTCTCGGTATTGAAAATGATGGTTCGATCAACATCCAAACTTCGCAGCGCTTAGAAAATCATTTCCAAGGTCGCTTACGTTTAGCAGATCAATCATAAACAGGATTGCAAAGGCCTACTGATGAAAAAATTATGGCTCGATGTCGGTAATACTCGGCTGAAATACTGGATTACTGAACACGATCAAATCATAGAACATGCTGCGGAACTGCATTTACAGTCGCCTGCCGAACTCCTACTCGGTTTAATCCAGCACTTTAAAAGTTTGAACTTAGATCAGGTGGGTATATCTTCGGTACTCGACAAGAAAAATAATGATCGGATTCAAAAAATTCTTAAATTTTTAGCCGTTCCTGTCACCATTGCGAAAGTTCATGCCGAATATGCGGGCTTGCGCTGTGCCTATGAAGATACCAGTAAATTCGGGATCGACCGTTGGCTGCAAATGCTCGCAGTGGTCAAAGACCCTACTCAAAAATATTGTGTCATTAGCTGTGGAACAGCACTCACCATTGACTTAACGGATGGATTACAACATTTAGGTGGCTATATTTTGCCAAATTTATATTTGCAACGTGATTCGCTCATCCAAAACACCAAAGGCATTAAAATTCCAGATGCCATCTTTGACGAGTTGTCTCCTGGTAAAAATACCATCGACGCTGTTCATCATGGCATATTGCTCAGTTTGGTCAGCACCATTGAAAAGGTGCTTGAGAAATATCCCAGTCGCTTAATTTTAACTGGGGGCGATGCTGCGCTATTTGCCAAATACCTGCAGCGCTTTACGCCTGAAGTCCATAATGATCTGCTTTTAAAAGGCCTGCAAAGCTATATTGGCCAACAACCGTAGATTAAGCCCGGATCAAATACGGCTCCACAGCATCCCAGACTTCGGGCAATTCGGTACAGCCTTCAGAGTCAATAAAATGCCCCTGATGACGCGCTTCAATCACCTGTGCATCTAGGCTTTTTGCCTGAGCCAAGCTGAATTCGGGTTGCACTCGCTCATCGCCTTTTGAATAGATCACTACCCGATGCTCAACCTGTTGTTTTAGCAAGTCAAAATCTATTTTAGCTGCATCAATAAAAGGATTCACCTGCTCTAGACGTCCCAAGCGGCCATTAAAACCGGCCGCAAGCACAAGAGCTTTTATGTTCTGATGCTGCAGTTTTTGCGACAGATAATGCAGTGCAGCGATACATCCCAAACTATGGGCAATTAATATAGAGTTTTCATTTAATGCGTCAATCTGTGCATCCATTTGCTTCATCCACACATTTAAGACGGGTGTTTTGGATGGATCAAGCCGAAGCACCTTGAGGCTGACGCCCGCTTTTTTTGCCTTTTGCGCGATCCACGGAAACCAATTCTCTTCAGGGCTCGCGGTATAGCCATGCACCACAATTACTTGCGCCATTTCATGCTCCATTCCTCTTTTTGAATTCAGTCTGAAATAAAAATTAGAGATTGAGGGTAAACAATTGTGAATTTTTGCAAAACTTGACTATTTGCTAGAACACTTTCATGAGCTGATTCAAAATATCCAGCAATTCTGGAAACATTATGAAGCCGTAAAAGTCCTGTATTTTCCCTTCAGTGTTCTACCTTTGGATCACTATTGATAACTTCAGCGTGAACGGTGGCGGAACAAAAGGATCATCACTGGACAGCATGCGCACGGCCAATGGCAAATGCTGATGCAGCATATGACGGTTCAATTTGCATTTTAAAATAAAGCTGCCTAATTCAGAAAAAAATTAAAGGAATACACAAATCCAGAAATAAAAATGCCCGCTTAAATCTTGCCTTACCGCTGGCTGAAATGCGCTGTCAGACAACCCAAACTGTGCGCAATAACAATTTTATTTCATCGAGCTTAGACATTTGCAGGGAAATAAACTTCTAACAATGGTCAAAATCTGGTTGTACTGCATTTGCCATATTAATGCGCCAAGAATAATGTCCTACCCCTTGCTGCTTTTGTCTCAATAAGGAAACTAATACTCATTAGGGGAAGCCTGATGAGCATGAATCAGATAGATGTTTTGGCTCTCTGGCGTATGAGGTGTATTCATTATTTGATGCTTATTTTGGGTAAAGCTTTCAATTTGCAGTTAGGCAAACTTTCACCTCTGTTTTAGACCTGTCATCTACACGGTCTCAATGTCAATTTCGCATGTTTTTGTAATGATTTAGCTCAATTGGTATTTATCAGTTCATATACAAATTCCTTCATCCAGTGCTTACTTATAATTCTCGTAGCAATTTTTTGAATGCGGTCTTATCAAATTTTAGCCATAAAAAAAGGCGCTGAATGCGCCTTTTTTTATGTCCAAATTACTTCGGATCTTTGCTGCCGAACAATGGTCCCATGCCACCGCCACCAAATTGCTTTTGCATGTTACCTAATGATTTCATCATTTTTGCCATACCTGTTGGGTTGGCAAATTTCTTCATCATTTTCGCCATTTGCGCATGTTGCTTGATGAGTTTATTCACTTCTGCAACATCCATACCACAGCCTGCTGCAATACGTTTTTTACGGCTTGGATTCATCAAGTCTGGGTTACGACGTTCTTTAATGGTCATCGATTGAATAATCGCTTCCATTTTTTTCACTTGCTTTTCAGGATTTGCTTGTGCAATTGCATCTTGAATCCCTGAGTTGCTCATGCCTGGAAGTTTATCCAGGAAGCCCATCATGCCGCCCATTTTGTTCATTTGTTCAAACTGCATCAGCATATCTTCAAAGTTGAAGCTACCGCCTTTTTGCAGTTTTTTCGCCATTTTTTCGGCTTTTTCTTTGTCGATTTTACGTTCAACTTCTTCGACCAAAGAAAGTACGTCACCCATACCCAAAATACGCTGTGCGATACGTTCAGGATGGAATGGCTCTAGGGCATCGAGTTTTTCACCCATACCCAAGAATTTAATCGGCTTGCCAGTAATAGCACGAACAGAAAGTGCCGCACCACCACGTGCATCACCATCCGTTTTTGTCAGGATCACACCGGTTAAAGGCAAGGCATCATTAAAGGCTTTTGCCGTATTCGCCGCATCCTGACCGGTCATGGCATCAACCACGAACAATGTTTCAGTCGGCTTAATCGCTGCATGAAGCTCTTTAATTTCATCCATCATTTCGTCGTCTACATGTAAACGACCTGCTGTATCGACAATCAAGACATCAGCAAATTGAATTTTTGCTTGCTCAATCGCACGATTTGCGATGGTAATCGGTTTTTCGTCTGCGCTTGATTCAAAGAAAATAGCGCCAACTTCACCTGCAACTGTTTGTAGCTGTTTAATCGCTGCTGGACGATAAACGTCGGCAGACACCATTGCTACTTTTTTCTTTTGACGTTCTTGTAAGAAACGTGCAAGTTTTGCCGCAGTGGTTGTTTTACCCGCACCTTGTAAACCTGCAAGAAGCACAACAACTGGTGGTTTTGCCGCTAGGTCTAGGCTTTCATTCGCCTCACCCATCATTTTGGTCAATTCGTCATGAACGATTTTGACGAAAGCCTGCCCCGGTGATAACTGAGTCATCACTTCTTGGCCCAATGCTTCTTCCTTAACTTTCGCGATGAATTCACGAGTTACAGGTAACGCAACATCGGCTTCAAGAAGTGCCATACGTACTTCGCGTAACGTATCTTTAATATTGTCTTCGGTTAGCTGCCCTGAGCCAGTAACATTTCTTAAACTCTGCGTGAGTCGTTCTGTTAAGGTATCAAACATTGCAAAATCCGCTTAAAATAGCCATGAGCAAAAAATTGTTTCTTAAAATAGAAAATTTATGCATAGAATGCTATAGGATACTTTAGTTCTTGCAGAATTTATATAAATGAATATTCAACATCCTGAAAAAGGTTTGACATGATCAGTCTCCCCTTGGTTTACACGATCCTAGCATTAATCGCTTATACCACGTCTTTTTGGTATTTATTCAGCCATTTAATGTCTAAACGTGCGCCGAACCATTGGTTTATTGGTGTTGTACTTGGTTTAGGCATGTTATTGCATGCAGGTGTTTTATATAACGACATGTTGACGCCTATGGGTGTGAACTATGACGTGTTCAACCTGATGTCTTTTACTTCAGGTCTCATGCTATTACTCAGTGTATTATTTAGTACCTATCGGCCTGTGCTTGCGATGAACCTATTGGGCATTCCTGTGGCAGCGACGGGATTGATTTTGGGCTTTGCATTTAGTCGACAAAATCAATTTATAGAACAACATTCACTGGGTTTAGACATCCATATTATTTTGTCACTTTCCGCATATGCCGTCCTGCTGATGGCAACAATTCAAGCGGTTATTTTGCGTTTACAAGACCGTGAACTAAAAAACAAGCAGAAAAAGCGTGTATGGGTGAGCCTACTTCCATCCTTCCAAGCCATGGAATCTTTGCTATTTGATTTATTGATTGCTGGATTTGCACTACTGACCGTGGCACTTGGGTTTGGTTTCTTCACCATCGATAACTTCTTTGCACAGCATTTGGCGCATAAAACTGCCTTTAGCATCATTTCATGGTTCGTCTATGGAGCTTTGCTTATTGGACACTATCGATTTGGCTGGCGTGGTCAAAAAGCTATTCGCTTTACCATTATTGGTTTTTGTCTCTTGGCAGTTGGCTTTATTGGATCTAAGTTTATTTTAGAAATGGTTTTGGGCCGCTAAGTCGACGATGAAACGATTTAATATTTTATCAAGAAGTAAGTTTTATCAAGAAGGGAGCTAAAGCTCTCTTTTTTATAGCTTGATTATTCACACAGAAATAACAGGCATAAAAAAAGCGCTATACAGCGCTTTTTTTTCATTACGTCTAAATTATAGAGCAACGATGTTTACAGCATTTGGGCCTTTTTGACCTTGAGCGATGCTGAAAGAAACCTTTTGGCCTTCTTGCAAAGTTTTGAAGCCAGAACCAGTGATTTCGCTGAAGTGAGCAAAAACGTCAGGACCGTTGTCTTGTGCAATAAAACCGAAACCTTTAGTTTCGTTGAACCATTTAACTGTACCAGTAACTGTATTAGACATAATAATACCTATTAATTTGTTGATTTAGCCATTGGATGATGACTGACTATAACTTGGAAAATAATAAAGAATTGAACTTCATTTCTGTAAAAAACGAAGGATTATGACTAACACTGCGATACTTAAAGAAAATTTACGAAACAATACTTTTTTTCTAGTTGCAGCCATCATACATGAAATCTTAAAAGATTCAAGCACAGTATATGTTGTTGATTCCATTAAAAAACAACAGTATAAGCCATCTTCTTATTATTACTATCCATATGTATTTACTCATTTTATTGTTAAAGTTTTATGTCAGTCAATACTTTACGACTTTGGTCCTAATTTCACCAAATAGTTACATAAAATCTTGTCATTTCGTATTCCGCGTCACCATAAGCACAAAACCTAGACATCCCTTTCAAAACCACGTATAACTCCGTTTTTCAATTTTTGGCTGTGTGACCGTGAAACTTGTTCTTGCGCCGATGGAAGGCTTAACCGACCCAATTATGCGAGATGTGTTGACGCATGTGGGGAGTTTTGACTGGTGTGTAACCGAGTTTATCCGTGTCACGGACTCTGTCCTGCCCGACCATATTTATCATAGCTATTGTCCCGAACTGAACAATGCAGGCAAAACTGCAGCAGGAACACCAGTTCATGTACAGTTCTTAGGTAACAATCCGACCATGCTCGCGGCAAATGCTGTACGCGCGGTAGAACTTGGTGCCCCTGCGATTGATATGAACTTTGGTTGCCCTGCAAAAACCGTCAACCGCCACCGTGGTGGTTCAGTTCTGCTAGATGAGCCAGAAGTGGTGTATGAGTTAGTCAAAGCTGTGCGTGATGCTGTTCCGAGTCATATTCCTGTATCGGCAAAAATGCGTTTGGGTTATATGGACCGTAACTTCACCATGGAAAATGCGCATGCCATTGAAGATGCAGGAGCTGCATGGGTTACAGTCCATGCGCGAACCAAAGCCGATGGTTATACCCCACCTGCCTTTTGGGATCAGTTGCAACCCATTCGTGAAGCATTAAAAATTAACGTGATTGCCAACGGTGAAATTTGGAACAATGCCGATGCCAAACAGTGCCAACTCGAATCGGGTTGTGAAGACCTGATGATTGGTCGTGCTGCAGTGACCACCCCTGACATTACACAGTGTATTCGTCGTAATACCGATGAGCCGCTGATTACATGGCATGAACTACTTGGCTTACAAATTCGTTTCTTAAATGGTTCGTATAAAAAAGAAATGAATATGGTCGGTCGTTATAAACAATGGCTCGGCATGATGTCAAAACATTACCCAGAAGCCAAAGTCCTTTGGGATGAAGTAAAACGTGTCAAACCACTCGATGAAATCGTGGAAAAACTCAAAGCCGGTATGTAAGTTTTAAAACACATATCTCAGCGTAGCCGCAAAGCCTTTGAACACGCCTACAGTGTTCAAAGGCTTTGTTGTTTGGCAAACTCTAAAATTGCATCGATCTCATCTGCCAAAAACTCTTTTGGGTGTTCCGAAGTCGGGTTCATCACCAAGCTTGCGCCTTTGGTAATCGCAAATAATTTTTCCGCACTGATCATGACAAACTCTGCATCTGCGCCAACATCCTGTTGAAGCATCGCAAGACTCAGAAAGAACGGAATGGCTTGCTCGCCCTGCTCCGTTTCCATCAATTGAAAATGTAAATGCTGCTCAGCATCACGCTCACCCAAACAATATACTTGGCTAGCTAAAAGTTGCTGATAAAAGTCTTGGTATTGCTCAGGATGATCTAAAGTCGATTCATAAAGGTGTTGAAGCGTGTCGTTCATTGTTATTGTCCGTCTATTTTTATCAGTCAGATACTGTTCACAATCCACAGCATACAGGAAGTTTATGAATTATGCCGTTGATTTAAATCCTCAATGTGCTGTCGATTTGTTTTCCACGATTTTTCTAAAATTTCTTTTTCTAAACGTAACTGTATTCGTTTAAGTTTCATTTCAGAGACCACGGGTTGCTGAAAGGTTTGAACATAGTCCACCCAAGCTGTACCCCGAAATACATTCGACGGCATCTCTGTTTTAAACACTGCTTCAGGCATAAAAACAATCACAGAATGCATATTGTCTTTATCCACAATATCGCTCAACACCTGTTCTAACACTTTCATATGTTTATAATTTTGGTGAATTGGATTTTGAAATTTAAAACTTTTTTTATAAATCTTTTGCGTCCATTGTTTTTGTCTCTCGCTCCCAAAAATCCAGCCCTTATAGTTTTTAGTTTCAATCACAAACACACCAAATGGGCTTAAAAGAAGATGATCAATTTGAGTTGTAGCTCCTTCGCCATCTGGTAAGGTCAAATCATTTAACAATATATAATGGTCTTTCAAATAAAGTTTGACATGAACAGCGACAGCAAACTCCCCCATTTTCCCCTTTAAATAAGGTTTAAATGCTTTGATTGCCCCCACAATCAGTAACAATGGAATTAACCACCACAACGTCGAAATGAGCGGTGCAAAAATTTGAGAAATATTCATTGATTTGATTCATTATTTTAAATTACTGATGTTACCCACATAAAAGTAATTTCGCATTTTTAAAATGATTTTTAAGCCTATTCGCCGGAGTCTTACATCTAGGGTTTAAATAAAGGGATTAGCCTTCGGCTGGAGGTACTTTTGTTTCGGCAAAAGTACCCAAAACCATTGTCATCCGCAAAACTCGTTCACCACCGTCAAATTATTCAAAGCATCGCAAAAACATTTTTGATTAGGCGGCATCCTGTCTCAAACACTTGCGGATGACGTTAACGCGTATCGTTCTTTCTTTGAAGCGAATCGTGCTTTGATGTTACTGCGTAACATCAATTAAATAAGTATATTTTCTATTTTATTGTAATTTCTCAATTTTTAACAATATTTCTTTATTTTCTAGACCACCCGCAAAACCTACTAATTTTCCATTTGCGCCCACGACACGATGACAGGGTGCAATAATTGAAATTGGATTTTTACCATTGGCTGCACCGACAGCACGTACGGCTTTGACATTGCCGATCTGCTCTGCAATTTGTTTATAGCTGCGAGTTTCTCCAAAAGGAATCGTCAGTAAAGCTTGCCAAACTTGTTGCTGAAATGCGGTGCCTTCAAAGTCTAGCGGCAAGTCAAATTGCTGTCTTTTACCTGCAAAATATTCATTTAATTGCTGTGCGGTTTTGAGCAAAATCGGGTGTTGCAGATCTTCAACCAAAGCCGCCAATCGCACACGATTAGGGTTTTCATTTTCCCAAAGAACAGCCACCAATGCGGTTTCATGTGCAACAAGTTTTAATTGTCCAACGGGTGAATCTAAAAACTGATAAGAAAGTTGCATAACATACTCCAAGCTCAAAATCGCAGCACTTCATTATTCAGGAGGACGATAATTTCATCAAGACTAGTCCTGAAATAATCAGGACCGCAGCTAGCATACGCATGGCATTGGCAGGCTCACCCAATACAACGATGCCGAGGATAAATGATCCCACTGCACCAATGCCTGTCCACACGGTATAGGCTGTACCCAGCGGTAAGGATTTCATTGCATAAGACAATAAAGCAAAACTTGCGATCATGAAAACAATGGTCAAAATACTTGGCGTCAGTTTGCTAAAGCCTTCAGAGACTTTCATACAATATGCCCAGACTACCTCAAGCAATCCCGCTACAATTAATAAAACCCAAGCCATATTTTTACCCATAAAAAAAGCACAGGGGTCAATGACCGCTGTGCTTTAGAACATATTAACTTGAAGATAATTTCATCAAGATTAGACCAGAAATGATCAGTACTGCGGCTAACATCCGCATGGCAGTTGCAGGCTCACCGAGTATAAAAATACCCACGAGGAAAGAGCCAATCGCGCCGATTCCTGTCCAAATGGTATAAGCCGTTCCTAGAGGCAACGTTTTCATGGCATAGGCCAATAAACCAAAGCTCAGGATCATAAAAAATAAAGTGACTAAACTTGGGCCAAGTTTTGTAAAGCCTTCTGAGAGCTTCATCGAATAGGCCCAAACGATTTCAAAAATACCAGCGAATACCAGAACAACCCAGGCCATGATGCCTTCCTCCATATTAGTAGAGTCAGGTCGTCCTGACGATTTTTCTTACTGGCTTTGAACAAAGATGTAAGGGAGGTCGTTCCTCCGAATATTTTCTCAGTATAGCAAATATGCTGAATTTTAGTGCAGTCTTTACATTTTTTGACCAAATTCAGGGCGTTATTCAGTTGAGTAAAACTCTAGTGCAGATGATTTGCGCCAAAACATAGCATGTCTGTTCAAAGGACAGATTCATAAATAAAAAAGGCATCACCAAAACCTGTTGATGATGCCCTCTTTATTTGGTCTATTTTTCTATTAGAACTTCAGACGAAGGCCTGCGCCATACCACCAGTGTTTTTCACTTCCAGTTTCAGCTTGCCATGCCGTATGCTGATTTCCTTTTTCGTAGCTGTAAGCAACATCGATAAAGGGCATTAACTTTTTATTGATTTCATAGCGTGTTTCTAGCCCTAGCCATACAGAACTGAGTCCTGTTTTTTGTGCATAAGCAGAGTCATCACTCAGCACCACATCTAGGTTTAGATACGGTTTTAAAATCAATTTTTGCGTCAGCAGCAAATCACGTTCGGTTTCTAAAGAAAAACTGACCTGTTTATCTGCACCAAGATATAAATAAGCATCGGTTTCAAAGAAATACGGTGCCAGACCATGCAGACCCACCGCAGCATCTAACTGTTCCTTGTCCGTCACTTGATGTTCATCGACCCGATAACGCGCACCAATTTGCGCATCCCAAAAGTCGGAGATCATACGGCTATACATCAATTGAGCCGCATAATCAGCATCTTGAGATTCTGCTTTATCCGCATGTAGTTTGATGAAGAGCTTATTTTCATCGGTCCCGATTCGACTCTCAATTTCGGTCTTTAAACGTCCTCGGCCATCGGCATTATTGAGCCATCGATTGTCCATCTCGGTCGCTTGATAAATCTGTCCACCATGTTCACGCTTATGATCAACAGGATGCTGCGCAAAATCAGCACGTGACGCAATAGATGATGCATTTGCATGTTCTACATGTTCTGCATGTTCTGCATGTTCTGCATGTTCTGCATGTTCTGCATGTTCTGCATGTTCTGCATGTTCTGCATGTTCTGCATGTTCTGCATGTTCTGCATGTTCTGCATGTTCTGCATGTTCTGCAGTATGCTCCATCTGGCTCGATTTAATCCCTGTTTGCATCTCTTGATGCGACGAATCAAGTGAGGAATGCGACTCATGTTGAGCTGACATCGGCATGCTGTGATGTGCATCTTGCGCCATGGTCATTTGAGTGACCGATGCCAAAGCTAAACTTAGAACCGTATATGTGCATGGTTTAATGATGCGCATGAGACACCTCCTTTTGCGGTACAGATGCCGTTTTCGTATTCTCTGCGACATTTGCGACCACAAGTTTATTCATCATCCCTGCAGACATGTGATACAGCAAGTGACAATGAATCGCCCATTCCCCTAATTCATTGGCCGTTAACAGAGCAGTCACTGTTTTCCCTGGCGGCACAATCACAGTATGTTTATTTGGCATTTCAGAAGACACTTGCCCATTTTCCAATTGCATGAACATGCCATGTAAATGCATCGGATGCGCCATCATGCTGTCATTGACAAATTTCAGTCGAATTCGCTCACCATATTTCACCTTTAGTGGTTCAGCTTCACTGAATTTTTTGCCATTCATGGTCCACATATAGCGTTCCATCGTTCCACCCAAATGAATGACCAAGTCTTGCGTCGGTTCACGTGTATCAGGCTGCGGGGTTAACGCTTTTAAATCACTATATTGCAGTGCCTTATTACCAACAGGTGTTGAAGCATTGGCCCAACCCATAACCGTTGCTGAATTTTCAACTGCCTGCTTCTCCTCTTTAGACTGTGCATGCTCCATCGCTGTATGCATATCATGTTTCATGGATGAGTTTATTGAGGAGTGGTTCATAGATGAATGATCCATCACACTATGATCCATATTGGCATGCGCTGAATCAGACATATTCTGTTTATGCATATCTGGATGCTGCATAGTAGTATGCGCAGTCACTGGAGAATGCTCCATGTCATGTCCCATAGCTGCATGATCATGTGCTTGATTCGTCTGAATCTTTGACGGATCGACAGTATGCGTGTTGTGCTCATGAGCATTCACTTGCTGGATTGCTGAAGTTTGGGTTGAACCTGTAGCCATATGTCCCATGTTGCTATGGTCCATACCTGACATTGAACCATGCCCCATATCTTCCATGGTCAGCAAAGCGCGTGGCCGTGCTTTTGGTATACGAATACCTGAGTGCTGAGGCTGCGTTTCATCATGTAAAGTGCCAATCGCAAATCCAGTCCGATCAATCGACTCAGCTTCAATCTGATAATGCGCAGATTTAGGCTCTACGATCACATCATAGGTTTCTGCAGCACCAATGCGAAATTCATCCACAGCGACCGGCTTGACCGCTTGACCGTCTGCACTGACCACCGTCATTTTGAGCTGAGGAATACGCACATCAAAAAACGACATAGCCGCAGCATTTACAAAACGAAGTCTGACTCTTTCATTGGGCTTAAACATCCCTGTCCAGTTCTGCTGTGGTGTTTTGCCATTCACTAAAAACGTATAACCCGTGACATCAGACAAATCCGTTTTCAGCATACGCATCTGATTCCACATCGAACGGTCTTGCCAAGTGTTTTTTAAACCTGTTCGTTGAATTTGCGTCCATACATCTGAAAACGTTTCACGCTGATTTTGATAGTATTCGGCAGACTTTTTCAGATTTGCCATAATCTGAGCGCTAGATGATTCATGAAAATCCGACAACATGACCACATAATCACGTTGAGTCTGTTCATGTGCGGCAAGTGCTTGTTTGCCTTTCGGATAAATTACCAAAGCGCCATATAATCCGTCTTGTTCTTGGCCTTTGGAATGCGCGTGATACCAATAGGTTCCGCTTTGACGGACTTTAAATTTGTAAGTAAAGCTACCATCAGGCTGAATTTCATTAAAACCATTAAAACCGGGTACACCGTCCATTAAACCGGGCAGCAATAGACCATGCCAATGCACCGAGGTATTTTGTTTTTTGAGCAGATTATGCACATGGATGACCGCATCATCGCCTTCTTCAAACTCCAGTATAGGCGCTGGAAACTGACCATTGACACTGATTTTCTTGACCGCTTTACCAGTCAAATTGATGGTCTTTTCATCAATATTCAGATGATATTCTTTAATGGCTGCAAACGCCCACGTTGGAGACAGCAGACACACCCCGAGCACGAGGCATGATTTAGATAAATTAGACATGACTTAACCTTTATAAAATAACGAAAAAACGTATTTAATACTCAGGTTAAGCTTGCGGAGGTCTTAGAATTTCTTGCCAAAAGCCTTTTAAATGCTGTCCAGCAAAAATGAAACGAGGGGGTTCTGCATAGTGATGCACATGGAAGGTCTGCAATGCGACCAAGGCGCTATCGACATAAGAGGTACTGATTTGGCAATGTGCGAGTGTACAGTCCTGACAGTCTGTACTTTGTGTTGTTGAATGATGCACCTGACCATCTTGCAGTGCAGATGGCGAATCTAAAGATTGATGACAGTCCATCATTGAAATGACTTCAGGTGTCGTCTGCTTGCCATGATGTGCTGCATGCTCTGGAACAGCTTGCCGCTGATTTTGATGGCAATTTGCTATATTTGAATGTGAAGGATCAGTATGTGCTGCATGAACTGATGCCTGATGGGCATTCGCAGTCATCATTTGTTGATGTTGAAAATTTTGCTGTGCACTGACCACACTGCTCCACCCCATGACAAACGCCATGAGCCAAGCAAAGCCAAGATGCTTACGCAAAAAATTAAACAATTTAGTATCCTAATTCAACCCAATGATGCACTGTGACAATATATCCCTATTAACACATCTTTAGAAACATCACGCGATCGGCTCAGCCGAAATCCGCATGAAACACCATGAAGATATTATTTACGATTCAAATGCAATCACATGACATTTGTATCAACATGACATGCAGCTCGACCGATTTATCCATCATGAACGATACATTCAGAAATATCTAAAAGCACTATCTAGTGCGATCGATGATGTGTTTTGCCAGTCACAGCGTATCTCAATAGTTGCTAACAGCATAATTAATTGTGCAGTTATTCACAACAGTTTTAAATTTATTGCGCTGTCATAAAAATCAGCGCATATCTTCCAGTTAAAACATAAAAGTTATTTTTTAAACTGATTAATTATTTACCATAGATTAATAAACATACAGCATTTCAAACACTTTACCCCATAAAAAAAGGACTCAATTGAGTCCTTTTTATACTTAATACGTATAATTATTAAACCATTGATGTACAATCGTTTATAATTTATCCAAGTTATCCATATAGTTATCTACACAGATATCCATACGGTTATCCATATAGTTATCCACAAGCAAGGAATAACTTATACCCAAAGGCTTAAGCCTCTTGAGCATGCACTTTTGCCAACTCTGAACGCATGTCATCAATCACAGCTTTATAATCAGGCTTACCAAAAATCGCTGAACCTGCAACAAACATGTCTGCACCGGCTTCAGCAATGTCACGAATATTGGCTGGAGTAACACCACCATCCACTTCTAAGCGAATATCACGACCTGAAGCATCAATAATTTTTCGTGCTTGACGCAGCTTTTCCAAGGTCATTGGAATGAACTTTTGACCACCAAAACCTGGGTTCACACTCATCAACAAGACTTGGTCAACTTTATCTAAAACGTAGTCTAAATAATGCAGAGGTGTCGCAGGGTTAAACACCAAGCCCGCTTGCGCACCGCCAGATTTGATTAACTGTAAAGAGCGGTCAATGTGGTCAGTCGCTTCTGGGTGGAAAGTGATGATATCTGCGCCAGCTTCCAAGAAATCACCAATCATACGGTCTACCGGTGAAACCATTAGATGCACATCAATTGGCGCCTTAATGCCGTATTTTTTCAATGCCTTACAAACGCCCGCACCAAAAGTTAAGTTCGGTACATAATGATTATCCATGACATCGAAATGAACAACATCTGCACCTGCTTCTAGAACGTTTTCAACTTCTTCACCTAAGCGCGCAAAGTCTGCTGACAAAATTGAAGGTGCGATTAAGAATGGCTTGGACATGAAAAACCTAGCTTTGAAAAGGGAGTGATTGACGCATTATAGCAAATTGTCCCCCTATTCGCTGCCCACGCCCTCAGTCGTTTTTTCGATACTGATGATTGATATCTCTATAATAAAAAAACCTAGGATGAACTGATGTTACGCAGTAATATCAGAAGCGAAATTTGATTCAAATAAAAAACGATACGCGGTAACGTCATCCGCAATTGTTTGAGATAGCACGACTTCTCATCAAATTTTTTTTTTGCAATACTTTAAATAAATAGACGCTAGAGAGCGAGTTTTGCGGTGAGGAGCATTGCTCCGCAAGATGGTTTCCTTGCGAAGCTTCGCTTCTCATTTTGCCTAATGAGAAACATCGTTTCGTAAGAGTACCTCCAGCCGAAGGCTAATCCCTTTATTTAAGTCCTAGATGTAAGACTCCGTCGAATTGACTTAAATATCATTTTAAAAAATGCAAAATTATTTTTTGCTTACGTAACATCAGTGATTAATATGGATAAAGATCTCAGGGATAGAAACACAGCGTTGCATATTTAGACTTAACGAGCATCTATGTACTTTGCTAAGTTAAAGGACTGACGGCTTAATAATAAAATTGCATTTATGAAAAGTTCAACACAAATCACCACCGCCCAAGCAGCACGTGTTGCTAAACGCTTAGTCAATCATTGGAAACATAAATTTGAAGTCAATGAACAGCTCGTTGGAGAAAATACTGCATTCAAGATTCAACTGCCCTCTGCAGAGGTCAGTCTTTTACCACAAGTTGCATTTTTAGATGTGGTGATTTCAGCCCAAGATCCAAGCACAAATCTAGATCAATTGGAACATGTGGTATTAGATCATTTGATCCGCATGGGGCGAGAAGAACTCAGTGCAACATGGCAACGTGAACCGTAGTCTACGTCGCTATATTGTCAAAGCCTTTCACTCAATGTTGATGGGATTGATAATTTCTAACTGCATCAATACGAGCTTTCGTCGCTGGATGTGACTCAAAGAAGTCTGTCCAAGATCTCTGATCTTTGGCAGTTTCATCCTTTGCACCTTTCTCTTTTGCTATTTCACCATCAGCTTCATCTTCCATACGTTGTAAGAAGTTTGCAAAATGTGCCGTTGGAATTTGATGTTTTGAAAGTTGTTTTAAGGCATATAAATCTGCTTCTGATTCAAAGTCTCGTGAGTAACTTGCACCCACCGCAGCCACTGGCAAACTGGTGAGAATGTCAGAGCCATCCCCTGTAATCATCAACAAAATAATACTGATGCCTAAACCTGACAAACTTTGCTGCAAACTATGGCGTTGAACTAAATGCCCCTGCTCATGTGCAAGTACACCAATTAACTCATAATCATTTTTCGCTAGTTTAACCAACTCATCTGTCACGATAATGGTGTTATTGGGTATCGCCAATGCATTTGCACCGATGCTGCCACCACCGCGGAATAACAACTTCGCAGGACGATTTTCAGCCACCAATTGTTGATATTCTTGCTTCAACTTGTCTTGACGTGCTTGTGGCAATTTTGTGGGTTCAGTCATATCGATAATATATTTTTCCGCCTGATCCCCCCAACTCTTTAAAGCTGTCTCAGGAAGTTGATTAGCCACCACATGCGACGCCGCAGGTATGCCCCATTTAATCAATACAAAAGCAAACGCCACCACGAAAATCACACTAAAAATGATTAAGGAGGGTGAACGCTCTAACTTCCAAATCGAATGCCAACGCGACTTTACGTCGAGATTGAACCACTCTGGCAAAGGTTGATGAAACTCTAAACGAGCATCGTCCTTTAACTCGATCACCGGCTGAATATCCCCTAAAGCACCAATCAGCGTCATATCTTGATAGGTGTAATGCTGCGTTTGTTCTAGGTCTTGACCATAACGCACAATCACAGCATGTTCCCCATCTGCACTGATTTGAGCAACAAAGGGTTTTGACACTTTCCCATCATAATAGGTTGCATTCACTACTGATGTTTTCATGTAATTCACCTGCGTTATAAGGAAATATCTAGGTCAAAAATATCGGATAATTCTTCAGCAATCGCATTGTGATCTTGCTGCATTTGATTGTGTAATTGGTCAGGATCATCGACCAACATTAAGTGCAAAGATTCAGTCTGATATTTATATAGTCGTACAACTGCCCATGGTGTCAGTAAACCGAGGCTAATCACTTTAGCCAACCAATTACTCAAGACAATCCATGCATAACGCCATTGATTACAGTCCGTATGAAACTGACTGCGGCTCAACGTGGTGTTATTCCAAGTGGTAATAAAAATACGTGCAGCTGTGAGTGGCCAAATAAACATATAGCCAATCAAATACATACCAAAAATAATGAAGACATAAGATGCGTCATTTAAACCATCTGAACTACCAAACAGTATTGCAAAGATTACTGCCAGCAATGCACCAAAGCCCATAAACAGAAATAAAGGCACATACATGGCGCGCATATAATCGCCCCACGTATTATTCAGATTAAATTTCAACTGCCCCAGATACAAATGATTCAGACATTCACGTTTATATAGCCAGACCGCAACTGGTGTAAACAAACCAAGGGTAAAGACAACCACCGCAAGACATTTAAAAAAGCACCAATATGCGCTTTTATTCGTCCCTGAAAAAAAGAATCGGCTATTACTAAACTTACTGTTACGAGCGCGGAAACGAATCGTAGATCGAATGAGCCAAGGAACCGCAAAGAAGATCAGGACAAAGCCCGCTAAGAAAGCTTCCCAAGAATAATTTATAGCAAAAGAGAAACCACCATAGACCACTAGCGCAATGATTCGCCCGACTAAAATTTTTGTAGGCAAACCGGTAAAGTCAAAACGACGCTGAAACACCCAAGTATTACCATAAAAATAACGTAAACGGCGGACCTTTGCCCAAGGCGCATAAAGTCCAAGCGTGACAATCGTTAGTAAGATATTCACGATCCAAATACCGAAATATTCAGACGCATTACCTTTAAACCTAAAATGATAATTTCTTCCCAAAATATCAGCCTGTTCTGTCTCACCAAATAAACTCGGTGGATTTATTACGGGCAGCTCTGGCGGAAGCGGCGTTTCCATTTGTGAATTTTGCATAAGTACCCTAAATTATTTTTTTTTGGTATGTCGAATTTATTCATTTGCATGGTAATGCTCATCACCATGCTTTATTTATACGTATATTAAAGCAAGTTATGCCTCAATATTTTTAACCACTGGCTTTAGAATTAATGAACCGCTGTTTGCAATTGGACAGCGTGAAATTGCAAATGATCGTCCATAAAACTTTGAATAAAATAATACCCATGATCATAACCAACATGTTCACGCAGTTCGAGTGGCTGCCCAACTTGCTCACACGCTTGCTTAAACAACATCGGATTTAACTGGCTATAAAATTGATCATCAATGCCTTGGTCAATCAAAATGGCTTTAAACAAAGCCCCTTTAGTTTGCACTAAAGCTGTAGCATCATGCTGAAGCCACTGCTGTCGGTCTGAACCTAGATATTGACTAAAAGCTTTTTCTCCCCATGGACACTGACTCGGCGCACAAATCGGTGCAAAAGCAGAAACCGATTTAAACAGGTCAGGATGCTTCAACGCTAAAGTTAATGCACCATGACCGCCCATACTATGTCCGAATATGCCAATCGCACCTTTTTGTACCGGAAATTCAGCCTGTACCAGCGAATACAATTCTTCAGTAAGAAAACGTTCCATTTGATAATGCTCGGCCCACGGTTGTTCCGTTGCATTAATATAAAAACCTGCGCCTTGCCCAATATCCCAATGATCACCTTGTGCTACCTGTTCCCCACGTGGAGAAGTATCAGGGCTGATTAAAATCAGGCCGAGCTGCGCAGCTAAACGCTGTGCATGCGCTTTAATAGCAAAGGTTTCTTCAGTACAGGTTAATCCAGCCAAATAAAACAATGCAGGACACGCTTGGCCTTGTAAGGCTGCTTCTGGCAGAAAAATACCAAACTTTGTCGTGGTCTTTAGACTTGAAGAATCCAATTGATAAATGCGCTGCTCACCCGCAAAACAAGTATTTCGTTGTACTAATTCCATGATCTTTATCCTAAAGTTTTTTAATCTTTTAAGGCGTAACCGTCGTAGCCGGTGCAGTAGTTGTCGGCGGGAACAATCGTTGTTCTAATTGAGGCAACATTAATGCCATGTTTTTCCCCATCGACCACTGCGGTTCAGAAGGTTCGAAACCTTGCGCGGCTTCCCATTTCGCTACAGTCGCTTTGGTTTCATTAAATGCCGCTTGAATACTGGTCTGCTCACGCATCGCCTGATCAAAGAACGCACGACCAAAATAGGTGTATTCAGCTTCATTCGAACAGCCAAAAGACTGACGATCTGCTGCCGATGCAGTAATGATTAAAGTATTATCATTTTGTAGTGCTGGAATAAAACTGCCTGAATAACATGAAGAAATCACAATCACACGCCAACGAATTCCGGACGCATCCAAGGCTTCTTTTAACCATTTAGGATCGACTTGCGCCAAATCCAAAGGTGCATTTTCCATTTCAAAGACATTTGGTAAACCATGTGAGGTCATATATAAAAATAAGACATCACTTTCTCGGTTCATCTGCTGACCAATACGACGCAGCGCCAACTCCATACTGGTTTTAGATGCCAGCGGAATTTCAGTGCGCGTTGCAGGGTTATTGATCAGCTCAACCGAACGCCCATAGGTGCCAAAACGTGTATCAAACTGTTCTTTAATCCGTTCAATTTCCAGTTTAAAGACATCTTGATAACTCGCACCTGCCACCCCTAAGAAATACCAATGGGATTGGGCAAATTCACCATATTCCACTGCATCCAAGGATTTATTAAGTAAACGGCTTTGTGCATAGAAGGCATCTTCAGCAAAGCTTGGTGGAACTTCTTCCACTTTCCAAATCGGCTGATCTTTGACTGAGACTTGCCACACGACCAAAGTAAATAGCGTCGCACCCATAATTAGTGCTCGCTCCCACCATGGCCATTTCAGCTCACGTGAAAACACCCAAACGACAGCCAAACTTTGCCAAACAAATAGAATAATGAATAACGTTGGAATGTAGTCATACAGAAAGTATGGGAGAAAATCGAGATCTCCCAAATATTGAATCAAACATTGAAACAACATGATGTGCGTATCAAGCACCAACCAAAGCAATGCAGGGACCAACATTAACCGTGGATTATTTACACGTTGTGATAGGAAAATCCCCACAATTAAAGCAATAAATGGCCACAATGCATAACTTATAAGACCTTGAGCGTTAAATTCACCAATACGCCCCGTGCTCAGCCAACTAAATAAACTGTTAGCACAACCACCTAAAATCCCCCAAAACACCAATTGTAAAATCGATGGACGAACGATTTGTAAAGAACGACGAGACCCAAAAAATAACCACATCCCCGCAGTTTGGTTGCTTTTAAAATCATGCCAAAAATTGATGGAGGGTTTGAAATCAATCATAGAGTTCTAATGGTGGCCTTGGCTCGCTTAATTGCACAAATAATTTTATGCCTGATGTCGTTTTTAGCAATGCTATTTTTTAACTATATAACAAATCTTTGAACAATATTGAAGCAAATATCATTTTAAGTCACAAGATCATGTTGGAAATATGCATCAAAGCGACAAGCATCACCTTGCCACTGATGTTGCGGCTCTTGATTCGCTAAAAAAACCGCCAATCGTGGACGTTTAACCACGACACGTTTAGCAATTTTTTGTGCTAAATCCAGTAAATTATCACCTAAATCCATCTCACCATCTTCAGGTAACAGCAAATGCAATAATTGCATTTGTTTTTTGACCTGAGCTTGCTTTTTGACGGCTTGCTGGTTTTGATCTCGCTGTGGAAACATCGGATCGAGATAAACCACATCAAAGATTTGATTGGTCGTCGACAAATGTTTCAAAAAGTCTGCCGAATCTGAAAAGACCAATTCAATTCGTGCCACAACCGAACTTAAAAATGCATCTTTCTGCGCGCGTTGATGTGAGTCTTCCAATAGGGTAAATAAAATTGGATGACGTTCCACAAGGGTCACATGCGCACCCAGATGTGCCATCAATAAACTATCGTGCCCTAGCCCTGCGGTTGCATCCACAAGCTGTGGCTTTTCAGCCAAATTACACGCACGTGCAATCATCTCAGACTTTAAGGATGCTCGCTTTAAACGCCCCACTTCTGCTTTCCAATCGGGTTGCATCTTCATGCCATTGGCCGCTAACCACAAACCATCTGCGTCGACACACAAACTGAGTTCAGAGTTTAAACGTAAAAAACGCGCGTTTAATTTTTCAATCAATTCAATATTTACAGATACACCACGTGAAGAAAGCACAGCAGAATACTGCTGTGCTTTCTCATGAAACTCTTGTTCTGTGTATAAGCGGATTTCGCTTACCATAATTTCCAGCCTGTAAATGCGAACAATAAAATCAATAAACCTGAAACAATTCGATACCACGCAAAAATCATGAAATCACGTTTTGCCACATAAGCGACAAGCGCACGAATTAAAATCAATGCAGAGACAAATGAAACGATTAAACCAACGGCGATCACAGTCCAATCTTGAGTGCCTTGAAATACATCATAGCTTTGATATAAATCCAGTAAACCTGCACCGACAATAACAGGAATACCCAAAAAGAATGAAAACTCAGTGGCTGCTTTACGAGAAACACCCAAGAACATAGCACCAATAATGGTTGCACCTGAACGTGAAGTCCCTGGAATTAAAGATAAAACTTGAATTAAACCAATCCAAATCGCATCTTTAATGGTTAAATCTTCTACTTCTTTGGCACGCACCTGCGGTGGATTTTTTTCGATCCAAATAATGATCAAACCACCAATAATCAACCCCATAGCAATCGCAATGTTATTGAACAGCAGTTCTTTCACCGTCTGACCAAACGTCAAACCAATCAACACGATTGGAATCGAAGCGAGAATTAAGCCAAAACCTAAACGGCGACCTTTTTCTTCACCAGTCACCATACCGGTTGCTGCGCCCCACAGGCGGCCCCAGTATTCATAAATCACCGCCGCAATCGCACCCATTTGAATCGCGATCACGAAAACATCACTTTTTTCTTTGGTCCAGAAGTTCATTAATTCTGAGGCTAGAATCAAATGCCCTGTACTTGAAATCGGTAAAAATTCGGTAATACCTTCAACAATACCCATGATTGCCGCTTTGAGCAGCAGTAGAAGATCCATATATAACCCTAATTATGGCTTGCCTTGTTCTGAAATTTTCTTCCAGGCGTTATCTCGTAAATAAACGGGCAATGCAAGTTCAGCACTCACCCATGCTTTTCTTTGCGCCGCTTCGCGGGCAATAGTAGCAATATCTTGTGCTGTTGCACTTAAGTCTTTGTATTGTGTTTGTTCTGATTGAATGAGCTCGCTACCAGAACCCACGACGGTAAATTTGATCTGTGGTGTGGCATCTGCGTAACTTAATAGTTGTTCTTCATCTACAGCTTGCATAATGCCATTGACATCGAGTCGATAGCTGGCGATATACACTTCTTGCATGCGTGCATCAAGGACTGCTGTTACTTCAGTCAAACCCTGTACACGATGCGCCGCTTGAGCCACAGCTTGCAAAGTCGAGACTGGAACAACAGGTACGTCATTGGCCCATGCCAAGGCTTGTGTTACCGCTGCATTAATACGAACACCACTAAATGAGCCAGGCCCACGACTAAATGCAATCGCAGTTAAACCCGCTAACTCAATAGCAGTTTGATTAAGCCCTTGCTCAATCATTGGGAGAATGGTTTGTGTCTGCGCTTTTGCCCGTAAATCGAGTTGAAAATAAAGCTCTTGAGTTTCATCTACAATCGAGACGGAACACTGCTCATTGGCAGTTTCCAATGCCAGTAATTTCATGCGCAACCTTAATTAAATTTAATCTTAAAAAACGTTGAATATGATACTCCACTCCATCGCAGTTCGCGAGATTTTCCACCACAGACTCAGCGCTTTCTGTATTTAATCTATAAAAAAGCCTCGACAAACGTCGAGGCTTTTTTGCTTACCATGTATAGCGTTCTAAAGTTCAGCGACTTCGAGTTGAGTAAAATGTTTAAAATGAGCGGCATATTGCATGGCACTCATTTTTAGACGTGCTTCGGCTTGTTCATCTAAAGTCTTGACGACTTTACCCGGTGAACCCATCACAACAGAATTATCCGGAATCACCTTCCCTTCCGGAATTAAAGCATTCGCACCAATGATGCAATTTTTACCAATCACGGCATGATTTAGGACCACGGCATTGATTCCAATCAGACTATTATCACCTACGGTACATCCGTGTAGCATGGCTTGATGCCCAATCGTGACATAATCGCCAATGATCATTTCAATGCCCGCATCGGTATGCAGCACCGCATTTTCTTGTACGTTGGTAAAATCACCCAGTTTGATACGACTGTTGTCCCCTCGAATGACGGCTCCGAACCAGACACTCACTTCTCGGCCTAATTCAACTTGCCCAATGACCGTTGCATTTTCTGCAACCCAACCATCCCATGGTTGATGCGTAGCTTTCGGGCTATATCCTTGAAATTTGTACAACATGATCAAACATCCTATTTTGACTTTCTAAAAATGATTTATGGCTCACGGCCCAAATGAAATGAAGGAGAATTTAATAAAAAAGGCCATTCTTTTTGATAGTTCAGACCATATTGAAATAAGGAAATCAGCATCCGTGCAGTCAAGCCCCATACGATTTCGTTTTCGACTCTTAAACTGGGAAAATAAAGCGATTGCTGGGCAAAACGAACTTCATACGGCGTTGGCGGCGTTTCTAAAAGCTGCCTTAATGATGCAAAAAAAATACGATCAATTTCAGTTGGTTGAGGTATCAAATTTACGTCAGGCGGGATCAATCCCACGATCGGTTTAACCAACATCCCATTCCGTGCTTTTTGCATTGGTAAATCACCCAAAAGTTGCACATCAAATGGATTTAGAGCGGTTTCTTCTTGAGCTTCTCTTAACGCCACCACGATATTACTGGTGTCTTGGGCATCACGTTTGCCACCGGGAAAGGACACCTCACCGGCATGATTATTCATATAGAGTGAGCGGCGGGTCAATAAAATGCGTGGATTATCTTCTTGGGTAATCGCAATCAATACAGCAGCATGCGCAGGTTGAATACGCTTAGAAAAACGTAAACTTTGCTGCAATCGCTGAGTCAATAAACCCTCATCCATCCACATTACATCCTTATAATTATCTTATTTTCATCATAGCTGAATTTCAGCCAAGCTGGTTAGAAATGATGCCAAAGTTTTATTTTTAAGTTATTCTGACGGTTCACACAATCCATGACGATGAATATGAACTTTTGCTCAAACTGCGGACAAAAAACAAAAGAAGCGATCCCGCTTGGAGATCATCAGATACGCCGTATTTGTACCGCATGTGGGTTTATTCATTATGTGAATCCTAAAGTCATTTGTGGTGCTTTAGCCGTTTGGGACAGTCAAGTTTTACTTTGCCGTCGAGCGATTGAGCCACGCTATGGGCTGTGGACATTACCCGCTGGCTATATGGAACTCTATGAGACAATGGAGCAAGGCGCAGCACGTGAGACTCGCGAAGAAGCCGAAGCAGAAGTCAACATTGAGCAACTGTATTGCATGTATAACATTCCCCGTATTGGGCAAATTTATGCCTTGTTCAAATCTGAATTAATCAATGGAGAATTTGGTGCGGGTGATGAAACCATTGAATCACGATTATTTAGCGAAGAAGAAATTCCATGGGATGATTTAGCCTTTCCAAGTGTGGAAAGAACGCTGCGGCATTATTTTGCTGACCGCAAAACTGGTCAGTTTGAAATGCATCTCGAAACCCTTGGTACGCGACTCGATCACACAGGTTAATTTGCTGCTCTCAATATTAAAAAAGCCCATCACTGATGGGCTTTTTTATTTTACTCATATTTGACGATTATTTAGCCTTGATGGTGTAACACGGGGCCAATTCTAAAGAAATATCACCACCGCTTAACTTCGCTGTTTGAGCCGCAGCAGTATCATTTGGATTTTTTAAGCTATAAATATAACTAAAGCTGGCCAAACTGTTCCCCCACTTCACCACTTTATTATCCGAATCTGTCAAAGCAACGCCAGAGGGACGCGTGCCTGCATTGGCATTGATCATATTGTGTAACTGCACTAAAGCACCGCCCACAACCATTGTGGTATCCGCTGAAGTTTTCACACTTGAGTTCATTCCAATCAGCGCGCCATCAAGGGTATGGAAATATGGGTCAGCTAAAATCATACGAATCGAAATGGTATTTGGATTGATATTTCCTTCAGGCGTAAATGTCCGTGTTGTCGTTCCAATACGGTATTGCTGTACACCTTTTTCATCTTTCATTAGCAGTGGATCGAGCACATCTTTTCCGCTACAGCCTTCCGTCGCGTGTGTAGACAAATCGACAATTTGGCTATCTTGACGAGTAAATACATCGTCTGGCACGCCAGATTTTATATTTGTGCGAATATCACCATTACGGTCAATCACCACACCCAATTTCACTGTTTTAATCGAAGTATCGGTAAATTTAAAGGTTAAATCTGCATACAAGGGGAAGATATAATTTTGTCCAGCAGCAACATTTTCAACAGACTTAAAGACTTTTTTGTCTAAATACGATAATGGATAAAGCTTGTATAAATCCATCGTGCCTTTAAATTGCACTTGGTTAATGTTTTGCTCCCAAAGACCTAATTTTTTCTTATCATCGGCCGTCAGAACATAATCATCTTTTTTAGCCATTAACGTTTTATATAAACTTCCACCTGTACCGACCACCATTTTGTCGGCAAGTAGCGTCCCTTGTTTAATAATCAGCGGGCCAGAGTTTGCTTCTTCTGCATCAAAACGGAAACCCAGTATGCCAGGTTTATCAATTTGCTTGGTAAGCGGATCAATCCAATTATCCTGTGGCGTTGCAGTTAAACGTGTTGGTCGTACCTGCGTCAAGAGCAAGACATTCACACCACCAATGGTACTCAACTGTTGATCAACTTTACCCTTCCACTGTAAACCGCTACCAAAGGTCATGCCTTGACGGTCCGTCATTAACATGAAATGACCAAATAAATTGACTTTTGAGCTATCGGTCGGCAAACATTCATTTTTGTCACAGCCGACAAGTCCATTTGAACCACTGGCATTGGTAATCACGCCATCAGTTGAAAACAACGCAAACTCAGGCTGATATACCGCAGCCGTTGAGATATTCATGAGTTTTGCAACTAAGGTAAATGCATTTTCATTGCTGACTTCGGACAGGTCTAGCCAAGGTGTAAACAGGTCATTAAATTCCGTATCTGAACTGATACTAAAATCTGCTGTCGCGACATTTCGAGTGATTTGATCAATCAATACTTTATCCGCATTGTTGATATAAACCGCTTGGATATCTGTAGCTGTAACTGCGCTGTTATTTTTCAACGCCAAGGCTTGAATAATTTTAGCCAAACGCATGGCCACTTTAACCGTTGCGTCGGTATTTGAAATCGTTGCAGCAGGTTTACCCGCGATGCCAGCTGCCAAATCCAATAAGGTCAAGCGTGGAGGTGTCGTACCACTGGCTACATTGGAAATTTGCTTCAAATCTACTTTACCCAAATCAATTCGACGTGATTTTTCACCTTGGACAAAGAAAGTCACCGTATCACCAATCTTACAAGCACCTGTCGAAACACCTTCTTTTAGATCAAATAAAGTAATGTAGGTATTTTTAACGTCGCTCGAACAATTAAAATTCAGACCTTCAATTGGATAATCTAAAACGAACTCAACACAGCCTTCGGTATTACTTTTACAAGTACCATTGGTTGTACTGGTATCATAAATTTCAGGATTCACATTTGCACTTTCACCGCCACAGCCACTGAGCGCTGCAACCAATGCCGTTAAAGCAAACGGTAATAAAATTTTATTTTTCATCCTAATTCTCTTTTTTATGTCCTTAACGGATTGCTGTTAATTTAAGTTGGCCTTGATTGGTTAATACGCGACCATCGACGTCAATTGCTGTTGCTAAAGGCGTTAAAAATAAATACTGGCTACCTTTAGGCACTTGAATCACGCCTTCAATTTTTTCATGGTAAAGATGATCCGCTTCACCTTGGTTATTTTTGAATCCACCTGCGCCTTCCATGACACATCCATTTTTGTCTAAAAATACCGCAAATGGCCAATAAAATGTAGGATTTTGTACTTTGGATGCAAATGAATGTATACGAATATTTTGTAATGGTGATTTTAGTTTTACGACTTCATAGTCAAATTCGTCAGACAATGGTGCTCGAGGCCATAAGTTAATGTCTTGAGCTAAGTCGAGCTCTTTGGCTTTCTTCATTTTTTTATTCGAAAAACATTGCTGACCTAAACCTTGAATGGTGTCAGCTTGTGACACCCGATAATATGATGTGGCTAAAGTGATTGGGCCTGTATCTTCGGGTTGATTACGTTTAAATAAATTATCAATGACGGAGCGACTGACACCTTTTTCACGTTCAATGGTTTGCATCCGCGTTTGCCCCATCTTGCTATCAATAATGCCTTCGGGCATGGTGTAAAAGCGCTTTTTGCCTTCTAAGTTAAACTCTTTATCTTCAAGATATTCATTATTGACATACTTTTCACCAGCCATGGTCGAAAAGCCTTGCTCTTGTTTTGCCTTAGCCGATTGTTTTGAAGGATTATTTTCTAAGTTTTCACCTGAAGATCGTACGGATTGATCAGTATTGACTACTTTCTCAGCAAGGATCTTTTTCTCGAAGACAGGTTTATCTTTTTCAGCTAGAACTGTGGACTGATACGCTTCACGAGGTTGGGCTAGCTCTGATTGCTGTAAATTTTCTGTCCATGCGGTTGAAGGCAAGACTTTTGCTGTCGTATCTGCCGCTTGTGCTGACTTTTCAGATTTGCGAACTTTATCCCCTGAGACGTCTTTAATTTTATCTACTGTGACAGCTTTAATTTCATCCCGTTTTTCCGGCTCGCGTATACTTAAATGTTGAGAATTCACCGGTCCAACAGCCTGTGCTGTTGGACTCGTTTGACGTGTCATCGGTGTCTTGGTTTGAGACGGACTAATGCTTACGGATGGTTGAATAATTTGTTGTACAGGTTGAGAGTCTATCGTTTTAGCAGTTGGACTTTCTTTAGGTTTCTTTGCTGGTTTTTCTTGCACTTGTACCACCATTGGGCGCCCATCTGGCCCAATAATGGTATGAAACGCCCCAGCGTTGGTATATGACACTTGCACCACAGACAGTGCAAGTAACGTTTTTATGAATAAAATCCTTTTCATTCTGTCTGCTTATCCTACCAACGAGTTCTGTAATTTAATCCTAGGATGGTGATTTTCGTATCGGTTTTTACATTCAGTCCAGCATATGGGTTTAAAAGTAAGTTATTCACACCGGTTAAGTTTGCAAGACTACTAGTATTCGCTGGAATGTTATCTTTACTGCGTAAAAAGCCGATTGATAAATCTAAATCCGTATCTGCATCAAAACGATATCCAATCCCCATACCAAAGAGCTGCGCACCATTAATTGGGACCATGGTATTTCGCTTACCATCAGGAATAGACGTACTTCGTGGTTCATAGCCTGCACGTAATTTCAAACGATCTGTTGCAGAATATTCAATACCAATACCCCAGTTCCAAGGCGATGTAAATTTCAAAGGTAAAGCCAAAGAATTATCGGTCACATTTTCAGATAATAATTTTGCAATTTTCAGCGCTGAAATTTGACGGTCGAATTCAAAACGGAATTTATCCCAAGCACGATAATCGGTCCAGCCCACATCAAAATTGATTTGTAAATCAGGCATAACCTTATATTTGATCCCGGCCTGTACGTGCTGTGGATACTCAAAATCCATCGAAACCAAACCCGACTCTGAGTTAGGCACGGCATTTGGGAAACCTAAAATGGCAGCTAAAATTTGACCTGTTGGTGATGACATTAATCCCTTAATCATCTCCTGAGGCGCTTTTGCATTATGAATGCGATAACGGCCTTTCATGCGCATTTTCGCAGCGCTTTGGTACACCATACCAAAACTAAAATCTTCGCGTGGCTCCCACAAAACCCCTAAGTTATAACTTGGGCTCAGTGACTGCTCTAAAGCCAATTCCATCTGACCAAATTTGCCAAATGGGTTCATCCCTTCTTCGGTATTACACATCCCCAATAGCAAGATGTCGGTAATAATGTCCGAATTTTCCTTGAATGGCGTACAGACGACTTCATCAATCATCCTTAACATACCGATCAACTCATTGGGAAATCGTAGATCTGATTTCAATCCAATGGCTTGATAGGACATCCCTACACCACCACCAATCGATAGCTCATCACTAACTTGATAACCCACAGTTGGCGATAGATAAGTAATACGCTCTAGAGCAACTTGTTGCCCCATGAAATTACCTGGGTTGCCATTTTCAGCACCAAAACCTGCAATCAAAGGCGCATAAACGGCTGATGCAAATGTTGCTTTAGAACCTGGTGGATTATAGGCAATCCCCATCGTTGGTGCGGCAATGGGTTGGCCAGCACCAAAATCCACCATTTTTTTTAAGACAGGTACATATAGGGATGCATATTCAACATCACCAGAAACCTTATCTTTAAAGTCCGTACAGATATCTGCCGTTACTTCAGGGCCATCATTACAGACCATTGGGTCATCAGAATAACCAAAGACGTTATAACCCGCAGGGACGGTAAATTCACGTTGAATATCAAAGTTTGCAATGATCCCCTGCATATCGGTTTGCAAACCTTCAATTTTCGTTAATGCTGCAGGGTTAAAATGCACGGCACTAATCCCCGGAGGATCAGCAGTTACTGCATTCCCTAATGCAAGTGACCGTACATCAACTGAAAGGTTGGTACCCAATTGTGCAAAAGCAGCACTAGAACAGCCCGTTAAAACGATCGCACTAAAAAGTGGGCTGAGTCGAATTTTACGCATACGACAGCCCTCTTAACGAAGTTTTTTTCCAAAACCTAGAATATCTAACGGGAAAGAAAGTCCTAAAGACACATCTGGTGCATCTTCAGTCAAACCTAGCCCCACCGTACCGTTCACAATCGTATCTGGAGATACACGTACACCTAAAGAAATCGCGAGAGTTGAGCTGGTTTGGTCTGCAGGTGAATAGGATTCGCCACTGCTATAGGTAAATTCCGCGCCGGTGTTGAAACTTTGTTGATATGACATGGTGAGGGAAACATCATAGTTAAACGAGTATGCAAAACCGAATGCAAACCCACCACTAATACCCGGCTCAAATTCTTCTATCGTTCTTAAACCACGCTTTTGATTTAACCCTGTTTCTTTAAAACCATAGTTGGCTGAGACAGATGCAAACAACACAACGGGATCAATATACTTACGTGTACTTGCCCCCACACCAGCTGAGTAGTATCCCTTGCCAGTAGCTAAATCTTTAGTTGCATTGACTTCGTATGGACTATCACCTGTTTTCGTAGACAAATTACCAAATAAAATCAGTGGCAAACGACCTTGCTTCAATGGGAAGGGTTCCCAACGTGCGCCTAAAGAAATATCCCCTAAACCAGCAGTTGAAGTATCTTTTAATAAATCAGTTTTCGCCACTAACGGCACAGATGCAGAGAATGTCAAATTGTCCATTACACCGTATTGCACGGTAAATGTATTGGTCATTGAGTGTGTTGCATTCTCTTGTACACGGAGTTGATAAAGTTGGCCTTGTGCCATTTCCATATCAAGTTGAGTATCACGGTAATAGGTATAATCGATATCGTAAAAAGATGATATTTCACCTTTTTTAATCAATGAATACTGACGTTCATTCGAGCTAAATACTTCCTGTAAGTTAGCTTCTTGACTCGCATCACCCTCTTGCTGTTGAAGTGCTGTCGATGCCTTTTCAGTGGCAGTAGCACTTTCGACTTGTGGTGCCTCAGATTGTACTGGCTCTTCAACAGATTCATACTGTCCAATTTCAGGCTCGGCAGCAGCTTCTTGTGCATTATCAGCTTGGTTTACAGTAGCAGGAGATACAGACTCTTCTACGACTGTCTCTTGTTCAACTGGATCATATTCTCCAAGGCTTGGCTCTTCAGCTGCATAGGCAACCCCCATCACCACCTGAATACTCATGGCTAGTAGTGTTTTGTTCATCCATTTACGATTCATGTTCCTTCCCACCGTTGTTATTTTTTTAATCCTGACACTTTGTTATACGCTTTCATCTAATTATTTACTCTTGTAGTAAAGCCTTAGAAAGTTGTAATTCGATTTACCATAAGACTCCGACTCTTCATTCATGTTTTTATCAAGTCGTATCGTAGATGCCTTGTCTGCAATTTTTTCCATGTAAAACTGCGGATATTGAATATCAACCAATGCATAACGGTTGACGGTTGCATCTTCAACATGTCGCAAGTCTGAATCTTGCAAAGCTAATAAATTTTTACGTTGCTCAGGCGCAACTTTGATTAAGAATAATGTGTTGTTTTCCCATATTTCTTGGAATCTAACTTCATCGAAACTGATATTGCCCAGTGCTGGATCTGCAACATAAACACGCCCATCTTTATAGGCTTTAAAAACCACAAAATGTTTAAAACCAGCATATGAAATGGGAACAATCGCAGGCTGACCTTGCTTAACTAGATCTGAAAACTCACCTTTGTAGCCCCCACTGTCTAGCCCCACAGCAGCGACAAAACGTTTCATGTCTAATAAGGAGAAACTTCGACGTTCGATGATTTTTTCAGTTTCACCAAATTTCAGCAAACCATTCATGGTCTGTTGTTCAGTTAGCTGTGTCCCGACATAACCATTTAATAAAGTGGTTAAGGCTGCTGAACCACAACTGTAGTCATAAGCTTGCCGAACGATGCCTCGAAATTGATCTTCTATGGCAGGTTTAATTTTTACAGATTCACGGTGCATCCGAGTAAAGGAATCATTTCGTGAATCCAATGTTTCGGTATAGTGAACTGTTCCGACTGGCTTTTCTTTTAAATCAAAGGACTCTTTGGCAAAGTAATACATCAATGCCGAGCCTACTGCTATCTCTAACATATCTTCTAACTTTTAGTTATCGGCAATGATGTGCCTTTTTTCATTATTTTTTAGAGCTATTGCTCTACATCCATGTATTATGCAAGATACCTTTTTTTTTATAAAAAAACACTCTGTACACGACAAAAATAGATAACTCATTGAAATAATGTCACAATAATTGTTTTCTAACGACGAATACTATGACACATCTCAATGAGTTATATCTTATCTTAAACAAATCTCTAAAATGGAACA